>PXBQ01000045.1 GCA_003566875.1 Spirochaetaceae bacterium
TAAGTTCGCTTCGCTACGCAGCAGGTTTCCCATCATCACGTGTGACTGCATGTGATCCGGTCGAACAGAGACCGACCGGCCTAACACGTTGAGCGCCGCTCGGCGATCGCCGAGACGCTCGTGTGTAAGCGCGAGGTTGTACAACGCACGCCCGTGGCTCGCGTCGAGGTGTACAACGTTCTCGTACGACCGGCGCGCGTCCGAGAAACGCCCTGCGTCAAACTGCGCATTCGCGAGCCGAAAAAGAGCGTCGATGCCCTCGTCGGGCGGACTCAACTCGACCGCTCGGCTCAACTCGCGGATCGCTGCGCTGAAATCTCGCGTTTCCTGGAACACCCTGCCGCGAACGTAGTACGGTTCCCAGAAATCCGCGTCTTGTGCTATCGCCCGGTCGGCGTACTCGCGAGCCTGCGTCCGGTTTGTCGCAGACGACACGTTCTCCTCGACCAACGAGAGCGCTATACCCGACAATGCGCGTGGTGCATCGGATTCGATGCGCAGAGCCTCGTTGAAATGCCCACGCGCCGCGAGAAAATCACCGTCTTTGAGCGACTCATGCCCTTTTTCGACTAACTGCCTCACGCGTGCGGCGCGTTCGCGCGCCTCGGCGTCGAGACGCGCGAGCCGTTCTTCTTCCTCGCGCACTCGCCTCTCCTCTTCGAGTCGGCGGCGCTCCTCCTCCTCGCGACGACGCGCCTCAGCGGCGGCTATGCGCGCCTGCAGTTCGGGGTCCGGGGCCGTTGCGCTCTCGGCCTGCGCGCGTAAGCGGGCGAGTTCTTCCTCGAGCTCGCGCCGCTCTTGCCGCGCGGCTTCTTCGGCGATGCGGTCGCGTTCGCGCCGTGCCGCAAGAACGTTATTCTGCAGCGCGCGCGCTTCCTCATCCCCGGCGTCGGCGATCAACAACCGGTCGAGTATGTCGAGCGCACGCTGATACTCGCCGCTATCGAGGTACTCCCGCGCAAGGCGGAGCGCGTTTTCGCGGGCCGGATCGACCGCCACCGGGGCAACAACCGTCGGCTGCCGCGATCTCGTCGCGAGGAACACACCTCCGACGCCGATCCCGAGAATCAATATCGTGATCAGCGCGACGACCGCGAGTTTTCTCTTGTCGTAGTACATGGTTTTCTCCCAGTTAAGAAATGCGCGTGACGCGCGTTCAGCCGACCGAGCACGATCGGCAGTCGTTGTCCGTCGTGAATTAGTCCTCGCGGTCCAGCTCGGGCCGGAAATCTTCTATCGTCTCGCTGCCGGCGGATATAGGCCGAGTCGATTCGGTCGCGGTCGAAAGCGAGTCGAGGACCGAGTCGAGAAGCGCGCGACGACGCTCTTCCGCGGCTCTTTGGGCTTCCTCGGCGGCTATTCGCCGCTCTTCTTCCTCACGACGGCGGCGCTCTTCCTCTTGCGCGACCCGCTCTTCTTCCTCGCGGCGGCGGCGCTCTTCTTCGGCTATCCTCTGTCGTTCCCGCTCCTCACGTTCGAGTTGCTCGGCGATCGCACCACGGAGCAGCGCGATCATCTGTTCGACCTCGTCGCGTTGGCTCGACTGGGGCTCAAGGTTCAAATAAACGACATAATCATCGACCGCTTCGTCGTAACGGTTGTCGCGAACGCGCACGTTTGCGCGGTTCAGGTACGCGTCGGCCATATTCCTGTTTTCGCTGACCGCGCGCGTGTATGCTCGTTCGGCTTCGTCACGGTTACCAAGACGCAAGTGGTTGTTGGCGATGTTGAACAGGATCACGTCGCGGTAGCGTGACGAGACGTCGAGACCCTTCTGGAGAATCTCGATCGCCTCACGGTAACGCCCCAACTGCTCGTACGTAATGCCGAGGTACAGGTACACGCGTTCGTTTTCGGGTTCCTCTTCGAGCGCGTTACGAAACATGACGATCGCTTCTGCCGGCTTGTCGTTGACGTACAGCTCTTCACCACGCCGCAGGAACGACTCGGCGTCGAGTTCAGCGACGAGAAGACACGCGATAAAAACGAGAAAAACCGCCGCTATACGCGAATTACCGCGCATCATTGCACACTCCGTTATCGACCGCTATAATCCCGATGTAGTATGGACCGGTTTCTTGAGTTTTCACAAAAAAAAGACGGTAGGCTAAACGCGCAATGGGCATAATTATCCTCATAATAATCGTCGGCGTCGGCGTCGGATTAATAACCTTTTTCATCGTGAAGTCGGTTATCGCGCCGAAGAAAACCGCTCACCTTGTCGAGCTTGTGAAGCAGAAAAAGACCGCACAAGCGATCCGAGTCGCGAAGCAGATGATCGCAAAGGACGCCAGAAACCCCGAAGCTCATTACCTCTTGGGCCTCGCGTACGACGCCGATTCAAAGCCCGAACTCGCCTTAATGGAGTTCAAGACCGTCAACCAGATCGGGCAGTTCACAAAAATCTGCCCGGAAGTACCGTTCAGGACAAAGATAGCCGAATTATTCGAAAAATTCAATCAACCGGAGGAAGCTCTCAAGGAGTACCTGGTGCTCCTGAAACGTGATCCGGAGAACGCCGAGTATTACTTCCGTGTCGGCCGACTCTTTGAGGAGCGCTCGAAATCCGCGAAAGCGACCGCCTACTTCAAAAAAGCGATCGACCTCGACGGCCGACACGCGTCGGCGCACCTGCACCTTGGTTTATTGTTATACAAGGCCAAACGTCCGACCGAAGCGAGGCCGTACCTGGATTTTGCGGTGCGCGCGCAGCCCGACAATCCCGAGACGCACTACTACATCGGGCGGATACAGAAGGACGCCAAGGAGTACACAGCCGCGCTCGGTTCCTTCGAGAAAGCGTCGCGATCGCCCGAACTCAAGTTGAAAAGCTTGATCGAGCGAGGCATGTGCCTTCTCGGGCTGAACGACACCGCGCGCGCGATAGTAGAGCTCGAACGCGCGGTCTCGCTCTCCAAGGACAAAAACGAGTTGTCGAACGAGACGCTGTACGCGCGTTACCTTTTGGCCGCGTGCTTCGAGAAGAATCGAGAAATCGAGCGAGCGATCGAGATGTGGGAAGAAGTGTATCGAGCGAAGCCCGGCTTCCGCGACGTCGCCGAGAAGCTCAGCCGGTACCAGGAAATGAGGACGGACGACCGCGTCAAAGACTACATGACGTCGAGTCGCGAGGAGCTTCAGAAGCTCTGCATTTCGATAGTCGAGGCGATCGGGCTTTCGGTCCGGGAAGTAGCCGCCTACGGTGACGGCTGCGACGTTATCGCCGTGGAGTCTCAGTCGCGGTGGCGCAATACGCGAAAACTCCCAAAGCTGTTCCGTTTTTTGCGCGACGCCGAGATGGTCGACGAATCGCGCGTGCGAGCGGTCCACGAGGACATCAAAAAAAAGAACATCACGCGCGCGGTCATCGTGACGAGTTCAACGTTCACTCGAGTCGCGATTGAGTTTGCAGAATCCCGGCCCGTCGACCTCTGGAACAAGGAGAAGCTTCAAGAGCTCCTGCAAGAGGCAAAGATCCCTCGATGAAGATCCTCTGCGTCGCAGATCACGTCGACCCGATAGTGTACAGTGCCGCGATCAAACAACGTTTTGCCGATGTCGAGTTGGTGTTGTCGGCCGGTGACCTGCCGATGGAGTACCTGAGTTTCATCGCCTCCGGACTGAACAAGTTAGTTTTTTTTGTGTTCGGAAATCACAACCTCAAAGCACTCCGGGTCTACCGGCCCGATCGCAGCGATCCTGTCGCCGGCGCGGCACACGGACTCAATCAGCCGTTTCTCGGAAACGCCTACGGTGCCACGTACATCGGCGGCAAAGTCTTTCGGACTCACGGGTTGCTAATCGCGGGACTAGGTGGTTCGATTCGATACAACAACGGAGAAAACCAGTTCACCGAGTCTCAGATGTACCGCAAGATCGTCCGAATGGTTCCGAGGTTTGTCTGGAACCGCATCGTGCACGGTCGTTTTGTCGATATCGTCCTGACGCATTCGGCGCCGCGTGGGGTAAACGACCGCGACGATCCGTGCCACACCGGGTTCAAAGCGTTTCTATGGCTTATGAAGGTTTTCAAACCGCGGTACCTGCTGCACGGGCATGTGCACTTATACGATCTGAACGCGGTACGAACCGCTCGCTACAAAGAAACGACCGTGATAAACGTCTACGACCACTATATATTGGAAATATAGACTGAGATTGGGGACAGGAATAAATGTCGATATCGAAACAACTCGCCGCGGACGATTTCAACCGCGCGCGCGCCAAAGAAATTTTTTTCCGACTGCGAAAGATCCTTGCCCCGACGGATTACGAGCTTCTTTCGCTGACAGAAGTTAAGGAGATCGTCCGTCCGAAAGGTGAGACATACCGCGGCGTCAAAACCGTGCCGATCGACCTCATTGTCGGGAGCGAGGGGCGATACAAGGACTTCAGCAAGGGCTTTCTGCCGAAGCACGAGTACCTCAGGCACAGATGGACACGCGTCGACTCGGCCCGTCTCGACAACATAAACCTTCCGACGATTCGTCTGTACGAACTCGGTGGAGTTTTCTTCGTGCGCGACGGCAACCACCGTGTCTCGGTCGCGAAGACACAAGGTGTCGAGATGATCGACGCGGAAGTATCGTCACTGAACTCCGAGATAAAACTAGACTCAAACGTCACGCGCGACGGCCTGATGCGTACTATCGTCGCGTACGAAAAAAGCCGTTTCTACGACAAGACGCGCATTAATGAGATTATCCCCGGGCTCGATCTCACGTTCACCGCGCCCGGCCGGTACGACGAATTGCTCAACCACATCGAGGTCCACAAGTACTTCCTGAACGAGGGACAGATCGAAGAGATCGAGTTCCGCGAAGCGGTCGTGTCGTGGTACGAAAACCTGTTCCGGCCGATCATCGACACAATCGTCGCGGAGAAGACGATGCAGCTTTTCCCGGGACGAACACCGGAAGATCTCTACATGTGGATTATCAAACACTGGCACCTGCTGAAGGAACAGTACGGCGAAAGACTCACGGTGCCCGAGGCAGTCAGAGACTTCTCGTCCCGGTTTGGGAAGACGCCGCCGGCTCAGTTCCGCGATCTCATTCGCCGAGTCCTTTGGAAAAAGTCACGCGGCCGGCGAGCCTAAAAAACGAACGGCCCCGCCGCGACGCCGTAGCCGCCTAAATCGGCGTACAGAAACGCCCGGACGCCGCCGGCTCCCCCGACGTCGCCGATTGGGATAGTCGGTTCATCGGTCGTACGGAGAAGCGTGCCGGCGGGTGAAAAAAAACGAACAATAGTCCGGTCATGGTCGGACACGACGCGCAACTCATCCCCGCTCAATACAAGCGTCGGCGCGGTCGCGCGATCTATCTCGACGCGCGCGGCGAGCGTCACGACCGACTCATCGCGCCGACCCGCCCTGTCGGAGACGAGGATGCGGTACGAGCCGCGCGGAAACGCCGTGTAATCGGCCATAGTGAGCGTCTCGGCCCCGAGCCAGTTCTCGGTCCCTCGCGATCTCAACACCCATTTATCCGGCGTCAAACGCCAGACGAGCTGGGTTTCGTCGTGAATCAGAAAAAGCGCGTCGACGTCGTCGATCCCGTCCTCGTCGCGTACGTGAGCAAAAAACGTGAGCTGCTCGTACGTTGCATCGAGCTCGGTGTCGTGAAATACGGTGACTTGAAGAAAAGTTTCAAGGAGTTGTGGCGGAGAACCCGCGCATGAGAGAACGAGGAACACGATCAGGCAAAAAACGAAAGGACGCCACGGATGCGGCGTCCTTGTCCGAGCAATCATCACGGAAGAACGGATCAGTAATTCTTCATAGCGGCAACCTTGCGGGCCTTTTTCAGAAGTTTCCGCTCGAGCGATTTTTTCTTCCGGTTTTTTATTGTTGACGGCTTCTCGAAGTACTCCCGCTTCTTCCATTCGCGGATTATTCCTTCTTTCTCGACCATGCGCTTAAAACGCTTAATGGCTTTTTCGAGGTTCTCCCCGTCGTCCACCCTTATGTAGGCGATGTGCATCACCTCCCTTCTTGAGACAGTTGTCTTATGATACCAAATATCTCACCGATGTCAAGGAGCGGTTCGGACAAGAAATTTCTCGGCTCCACCGCGACAGGCCCGACCCTGATTTCCCAGTGCAGATGCGGACCGGTCACCAACCCTGTCGCGCCGACCTCCCCGATCTTCCGCCCCGGTTCGACGTACTCTCCGGCGTCGACATCGATCCGCTCGAGATGATAGTACAAGCCGTACACGCCGGGCAGATGCTCGATAACGACGCTGTTCCCGCTGATGATTCGTTCCTCGGCGAGCACGACCCGGCCCGCGCCGGCTGCGTACACCGGAGTGCCGGTGGGCGCAGCGAGATCCCATCCGTGGTGAACCGAACTCGTCTCGCGTCCGTCGGCGTGAACAAACGCCCGCCGGTCGCCGTACAACGCCGTCTCGCGCGCACCGGGCACAGGATGCACGAACGGACCGAACTCGTACACCGCCTCGCTCCGGAACGTGTTGATTATCTCGTTGAGCACGCGCGACTCACGATCGCGGCGCGGATCGGGTGTCGTGAGCAGCCGCGTCATCGGTTCGGAAAGCCGAACTCTCTGCACCGGAAACGCCGTTTCGGCTACTTCGACCGTACTCGGTGCGGTGAAGTATGCGCCCGAGTCGATCTCGGTCGTCGCGCGCACCTCGTACCGTCCGGTCGGCAACACGCTCGAGATCCCGATCAGCGCGACCCACACGGTCTCGGCGCTATCACTCTCGATTGGAAACGCCGCGCGCGTGATCCTCGCCGAAGGCCCCGACAGTACGACCGAAACCGGCCCTGCCCGGCTTAGAACCATAACGCGCAAAACCTCACCCTGCGCTACCGTCGCGGGCGTATGGACCGTCATGAACGCGTGAATCGGCTGCACGAGCAGGCCGAAGGCAAGTACCATCGCGAAACAGGCGGTTTTCATCGATCGCGAACGACCTCCCGCGGCCCAGCCTTCTTCACGTCGAGTACGACAAGCTGTACCGACTCGGTGTTCTGGAAGAAGTTTTTTGTGAACTGGAAAACGACGTCGAGAGTGTCACCGACCGTGAAGTCCGTTTTGACACGCTCGGCGGCATTCCAGAACACAGAGGGCCACCGGTAATCGGCGGCGTCGAGAACCATCTTCACGTGCTCGGAGGTCTTTCCGATAAGATCAAGACGCGAGACCTTAACGCCGCGAACAAGGAACACCAGCGGAGCGTTTTCCTGGCCGTACGGCTCAAAGAGCCGGACGACGGACTCGAGATTCGGGTCAAAGAACTCCCACGGTAGCTCGGCGTCGATGGTTATTTTCTCGTCCTCGAGCGCCGTCAATACGATATCTTTCGCGGCGAGACTCATTCTGCCGGTGACGTCCTCGATCCGTTCGACCGGAAAGTGAAATCCACCCGCGGCGTCGTGGCCTCCCCAGTCGTCGAACACGTCCTCAAACTGTTTGAGGAACTTCGTCGCGCCGAATCCACGCACGGTTCGGATCGAGCCGACCGCGCGCCCGTCCTGCGACGTGATCACCGCGGCCGGCGCGTTGAAGAACCGCGTAAGACGTCCCGCGATGATCCCGGTGATCCCGCGGTGAACCGCGTTATCGTGAACGATAACGAAACGTTCGGCGAGACTCAGAAAGCTATCACGCGCCTTCGGCATGATGCGCTTCCACGCCTCATCGCCAATCCTCTTGCGGCGCTTGTTTAACTCGATTATTTGATCGGATAACTCGTCCTGTTCGTCCGGGATTTCGCTCAGAAGCAGTCTGACCGCCTTGTCGGGTTCGCCCATGCGGCCGGCAGCGTTCAGTACCGGGGTCAGGTGCCATCCAAGATCGCGCGTCGACAAAGTTTTGCCCCAGAGGTTTTGCTTCTCGAGTAACCGCCGGAGTCCACGGCGTTTCCCCTTCTGTATCTCGGCTATTCCCGCGCGCACGAGGATCCGGTTTTCGTTCCTGAGCGGCATCATGTCGGCCGTCGTTCCCAAAGCGACAAGATCGAGAACGTCGCGTACCTTCTCGGCCACCCACGCCTCGTGTTTCGTTACGTACGCCTCGAACACGTGAATCAGCGCGTCGATCTCACCCGGGGGACCGTCCGCGTACACGGCAAGCTTCGATCCATCGCGCAGCTTCAAGAGGCTTCGCCCCTCGATCCCCGGGAATTGCTTCCAGACCTGCGGCGCGATATCGAGCACGTTGATCTCGGTCGACGGACCAAAAGCTCGCTTCAACAACTCGACCTGCATCGGGGCGTCGTAAACGAGAATCTGTTCGTTCGCGAGGAACCGGAAAAGGCGGGTATCGGTCGCGTCGACGATGTCCGGCACAAGGTGTTCCTGAATTCGATCGAGCTCGACGAGATTCCTGAGCTTGACCGCCTCGATCACGACCGTGTCGTTCCCAGGCCGGCAGTTCATGAGGCAAATGGTCTCGTTGAAGAACTCGGTCTTCGCGAAAAACAACGCCTCGCGCAACTTCATCGCTATCGTGCAACCACAAATTCCCGCGAACGGGTACGACGATTCGGGTGCTTTTGGATTTATGAACGCGACGGCCTCCGGCAGTTCGTCCTGCGGATTGTGGTGGTCTAGCACGATCGTGTCGAGTCCGAGCTCGACCGCGCGCGCGATCTCGGCGGTGTTCGTCGTGCCACAATCGACAGTGACGATCAGCGTGCCGTCATCGGCCGCGAACCGTTCGACCACGTCGATCGTGAGGCCGTAAGGATCATCGCCGAGCGGCAGCCCCCACGTCACATCGAGGCCGAGTTCACGAAACGTCGAGACGAGGATCGCGATGCTCGTCATACCGTAGACGTCGCGGTCGCCGAACACCAGAACCTTTTCCTGCTCGGCGATCGCCGCCGTCAGCCGCTCGACCGCGTCGTCCATCTCTTCGAACAGGAACGGGTTGTGCAAGTACCGAAGGTCATTCTCGAGATAGTACTTGATCTCGCCGGGCGTCGTGATTCCTCGACGCGCGA
>PXBQ01000520.1 GCA_003566875.1 Spirochaetaceae bacterium
CTGATCCGGAGTCGCGTAGACGTGACGGCCGCTCTCGCGGTGGTGCGTCACGATTTGCCCGGAGTCCCAGAGCGCCTTCAGCACGTGTTTGATGAGACTCGGGCCATACCACGAACCCGAGTAGCCGATCGGCGTCCGGTCGCCGAACCCCAGGCTCGAGAGTGGGCCGCGTGCCGCAAGCTCGGCCAGAGTGCTTTCTACCACCGTCGGATGCGGCTCAAAGACGCGCGCCCGCCACGCTTCCCGGAAGTGACGGTGGTACACCGTGCGGTACGGCCAGTCGGTTACCGGGACGAGACACGCCTGTTTGTCCCACGCGTCGTACGCGAGGCGGTCGCGGTACACCGCGTCGTGCCACGTATCGACCCGGTATCCCGGAACGCGAGCCTGGAGGACCAGATCGACGTTCCGGCCGATCGGGTTGAGCGGATCGTACTGGATACACCCGAGTCGATCGAACACCCCGGGAACGTCGCTCGGAGCGAAGTGATAGCGAATCAGGAACTCGCGTGCCTCGGATCGATGCAGTTTTTCCATCGTATGCCGATCGATCCTACCGGAAATCGGCGGGAATCGCGAGCCTTTTCATTTTGCATTCGCGGTAGTAGAATGAAGGAAAATCTGGACACGACAAGGATGGTACGATGCACACGATTCTCCGGAAGGAGCAATTGTCGGAAAACGTATACCGGTTGACGTTTGACGCCGTCGATATCGCGCGGGAGCGACAACCCGGGCAGTTTATGATACTTCAGGTCGATACCGAGTTCGGCGAGCGAATTCCTCTCACGATCGCGGATGCCGATGAGAACGAAGGTACCGTGACCGTCGTGTTCCAGGTTGTCGGTGAGACGACGATGCGGCTCGCGGCGCACGAAGTCGGCGACGATATTCCCGCGGTCCTCGGGCCGCTCGGCAGGCCGACGCATATCGAGAAGTTTGGGCACGTCGTCTGTGTCGGCGGCGGCATCGGTGTTGCGCCGCTGTACCCGATCGTTCAGGCGATGAGGAACGCGGGCAACTATCTTACGGTGATCATCGGCGCGCGGACCAAGGATCTCGTGATCCTCGAGGACGAGATGCGCGCGCTCGCGGACGAGCTCATCGTCTGTACCGACGACGGATCGTACGGGCGCAAGTGCCTCGTGACCGAGCCGCTGAAAGAGGCGTGCGAATCGAGTGAAAAGCCGAACCTCGCCGTCACGATCGGGCCGCCGATCATGATGAAATTCTGCGCCGAGACGACACGGCCATACGGTGTTTCGACGATGGTGTCTCTCAACACGATCATGGTCGACGGCACCGGCATGTGCGGCGGGTGTCGCGTGACGGTCGACGGTGAGACTAAGTTCGTGTGCGTCGACGGACCCGAGTTCGACGGGCACGCCGTCGACTTCGACAACATGATGAGAAGGTTGAACGCGTATCGCAAACACGAAACCGCCGCGCGCGACACGTGTCGGGTTCTCCGAACACCCGATGCCGCGGCAAAAGCCGGTACGGGAGACGCTACATGAGCGAACATCAATTCCGAACTCGCGATGAGCTCGACAAGGACGCCCGGCAGCTTCTGTCTGAAATCGACGTCGATGCACTCAAGCCGAAAGACCGCGCAGCGATTCCTCAACAGGATATGCCGTCGCAGAATCCCGTCGATCGTCGCCAGAACATGGACGAAGTCACGCTTGGTTACACCGAAGCGCAAGCGCGGCTCGAGGCACTCAGGTGCATTCAGTGCAAGAGCGCGCCGTGCATCGGTGGGTGTCCGGTCGCGATCGATATTCCCGGTTTTATCCAGGCGATTGTCGATCAGGAGTATCATACCGCGGCGCAGATCATTAAACGCACGAGTCTATTGCCCGCGATCTGCGGCCGGGTCTGTCCGCAGGAAAGTCAGTGTCAGGAAAACTGTACGGTCGGGCGGATGCTGAAGGATAAGTTCAAGTCGGTCTCGATCGGAAGGCTCGAGCGGTTTGTGGCCGATCTCGACCGCACATCGTCGGAGGCGGCGACGCCGGATGTGAAACCCGACACCGGGAAGAGGGTCGCCGTGATCGGAACGGGCCCGGCAAGCGTCACCGCGGCGGCCGACATCCGTAAGGAAGGACACGCGGTCACGATGTTCGAGGCGTTTCACAAACCGGGTGGCGTGCTCGTGTATGGCATCCCCGAGTTTCGGTTGCCCAAAAAAATCGTCGAGGAAGAGATCGATGCGCTCGTGCGCATGGGTGTCGAGATTCGCACGAATTATCTCGTCGGACGCACGCGCAGGCTCACCGATCTCATCGAGAAAGATGGTTTTGACGCTGTGTTTATCGGGACCGGCGCGGGTCTGCCTCGGTTCATGCACATCGAGGGCGAGAACCTCGTCGGGGTGTTCGCCGCAAATGAGTATCTCACGCGCAGCAATCTCATGAAGGCGTACGACCGCGAGAACGCCGCGACGCCGATTTTTGAGCCGAAAATAGTCGCGGTGCTCGGTGGAGGAAACGTCGCGATGGACGCCGCGCGCACCGCGATCCGGCTCGGGGCGGAGGAGGTCAACGTCGTATATCGGCGTACTCGCGTCGAGATGCCCGCGCGCGTAGAGGAAGTCGATCACGCCGAGGAAGAAGGCGTGAAGTTTCATTTTCTGCGGAATCCGCAGCGGATACTCGGCGACGAGAACGGGCACGTGTGCGGAATCGAGTGCCTAGCGTTCGAACTCGGTGAGCCCGACGATTCGGGTCGGCGCCGCCCGGTTCCGATTCCGGGCAGTGAATCGATTATAGACGTCGATACCGTCATCGTCTCGATCGGAAACGACTCGAACCCGCTGATCCGCCAGACAACGCCGAGCCTCGAGACGACGAAATGGGGCAATATCGTGACCGACGAGGACGGCAAGACGTCGCTCGACCGCGTGTATGCCGGTGGCGATATCGTGCTCGGCGCTGCGACCGTGATTCTCGCGATGGGTGAGGGCCGAAAAGCCGCTGCGTCGATCAACCAACTGCTCGCGACGGAGACGTAATGCCGAGAACCGGAAACCGCGTGCTGTTCTGCAGTACGCGGGCCGACGAAGTAGACACGTTCGTGCGTACGACTCAAACTCGTGGCGCGAACATCGAGCTCGTGACACCGGACTCCGGAACCGCCGTCGACTCGTTACTCGCATCGGCGGAGTTCGACGTTGTTGTCGTCGACGCCTCGTTCGCCGGAGGCCGCCTGCTAGAGCATTTGTTTCTTTGGCAGTATCCTTTTATCTGTATCGTCGATCAGGGCCGTTACGACGTCGCCGAGACTCATGTCAAAGGCGCGGGAAGCGACTTCGTCGTTCGCGACGCCGATGGTGCCTACATCGAGTCGTTGCACATCCGCGTCCGTAACATCTTGAACCAGAAGGAAGGCAGCGAACGGCAGAACAGCCAGATCCAGGTCTCGGAGCAGAGGTTCAGAGACCTTGTCGATGCTCTGCCCGACATCGTGTACAAACTCGACTCCGACGGGTGTTTCACGTTTGTGAACGAGTCGGTAACCACCCTCGGCTGGACCTCGGCGCAGCTGATCGGACGTCACTTCTCGACGATCCTCGCACCCGAGATGGTCGATGAGGTGGACCGGAACATCGTTCTGGATCGGTTCAAGGGCATCGTTACCGGCGACGAATGCGCGCCGAAGCTGTTCAATGAACGGCGTACCGGTGCGCGGCGGACGCGCGATCTCGAGGTAGCGTTGCTCCACCGCAATACCGCGGGCGGCGCCGAACCCGGCGTGTACACAGTCACGTCGTGGGGCGAGGTGAGTGCAGTCGGGATCGCGCGCGGCGTTTCCACGCTCGACGGGTACGGAACGGTCGGGGTGATCCGTGACATCACCGAGAGCCGGCGCAACGTCACTGCTCTTCGGCAAGCGCTGAAAGAAAAGGAACTCCTGCTCCGCGAGATGCACCATCGAATCAAAAATAACCTTCAGGTCATCTCGAGCCTCTTGAGCCTGCAAGGCCGATCGCTGGTCGATGAAACGACGAAGGAGATGTTCCGTGCGAGCCAGGCACGCGTGCAGGCGATGGCGATGATCCACGAGCAGCTTTTTTCTTCCTCGACGAACTTTTCGTGCATCAATATGGCACGGTACATCGCCGACTTGTGTCGTCAGCTGGCAACAATCCTCGACGTCGCGCCGACGCGCGCGCGCTTGGCACTCGAGGTCGATGAGACTATTGCGTTCGAAGTCGGCACCGCCACGTCGGTCGGATTGCTTATCAACGAGCTCGTCTCGAACAGCCTGAAGCACGCGTTCCTTAACACACCGGAGGGGACGATCCGCGTTTCTTTGAGCGTTTTGGCGGCCGATCGCTTCGTGCTTGTCGTGAGCGATGATGGAGTCGGTCTACCGGCCGATTACACCGTGCACGACGACGCTGCGCTCGGGCATACGTTGGTTCAGACGCTCGCCGAACAGATCGACGGCACGGTCACGTTCGTCGGAAGCGACGGCACGACGGTCCGGGTCGAGTTTTCTGCCCAAGGAGACTCGTGTTACAGCGGTGACGACAGCTCGTTGTGACTTCCCGGTGTCTTGAGTACAATGCTCCTTAGCGCCCAGGAAATCCGACTGGGCGGGGAGGTTCGATATCAACTCCGCTGAGATGGTTCCGCATATTTTTGTGATATTCGGCGTGACCGGCGATCTTGCGCGCCGGAAGCTGTTACCCGCGTTCTATCACCTCATGGCGCAAAACGGGTGTGAGGCGGAAAACTACATGCTCGGGGTCGGCCGGCGCGATTGGGACGACGACCGGTTCCGCTCTGAGGCAATCGACGCGTTGAAAGAACAGGGTTACTCAGACTCCGAGTTGTCCACGTGGTGCCGGCATCAGGTTTTTTTCCATCCGATGCACGAGTATACGCCCGACGGGTTCTCGGCGCTCAAGAAGAGAATAGAAGACATCGAAGCCGAGTACGATCTGCCGGGAAACCGCGTTTTTTATATGTCGCTGCCGCCCGAGACCTTTCCGCAGACCGTGAAAGCGCTCGGCGAGGCCGGGCTTTCGCAGAGCCGCGGCTGGACTCGTGTCGTCGTTGAGAAGCCGTTCGGGCACGATCTCGCGTCGTCTCAGGAACTGAGCTCGCTGATTCACTCGTACTTCGACGAGTCGCAGGTGTACCGAATCGATCACTACCTCGGGAAAACCACGGTTCAAAACATGCTCGTGTTCCGTTTTGCAAACGGGCTCTTCGAGCCGCCCTGGAATCGGGACCGAATCAGTCGCGTCGAGATCACGGTCGCCGAGGAAGGCGGGGTCGGCACGCGGGCGGGGTATTACGACACGTCCGGTGCGATTCGAGACATGGTGCAGAATCACGTCTTCCAGCTTCTTTCGCTCGTCGCGATGGAACCGCCTGGTGCGTTCGAGCCGGATGCGATTCGTGCCGAGAAGGTGAAGGTTCTGAACGCGGTGCAGTCGATTCGGCCCGAGTCGGTCGTGTTGGGGCAGTATGCCCGCGGGACGGTCAACGGCACCGACGTTCGTGGATACCGCGAGGAGTCCGACGTTCCGGCCGACTCGGTGACCGAGACGTACTCGGCGATCAAACTAGAGGTCGAAAACTGGAGATGGCACGGCGTTCCGTTCTACCTTCGGAGTGGGAAGCGTCTGCCGCGAAGATCGACGCAGATTGCTATTCGGTTTCGGGAGGCTCCCGTTGCGCTTTTCCGTCAGTTCAAAGAGCGCCCGTACGCAAACGTGCTTGTGATCTCGGTCCAGCCCGACGAAGGGTTTGAGCTGTTCTTCGACATCAAAACACCCGAACGCGAGTTCGCGCTCGAGACTAAACGGCTGTCGTTTCGGTACGCTGATCACTTCGGCCGCATGCCCGACGCGTACGAGACACTGCTGTTCGACGTCATTATGGGCGATCAGACCCTTTTTGTTCACACCGATGAGGTCGAGGCGTCGTGGCGTATTCTGAAACCATTGCTCGAATCTCGGCCAAAACCGTTTCCGTATCCGGCCGGGTCTTGGGGGCCGTGGGAGGTTGAACGGCTGCTCGACGACTGGGCCGATATCTGTTCGGACGACTGAAGACGCGTTCAGGAGGGAAATCGATCCATGAAACGCGGAAAACGTCTGAAGAAACTCATTTGGGATACGGGGCTGCTATTCTGGGAAGCCGGGCGCGAGTGGCAGAATGACTCCGCGCCTCGATTGAGCGCGGCGATGGCCTACTACACCGCTTTGTCGATCGCGCCGATGGCGATTTTGCTGGCGATGCTCGCGACGCGGTTCTTCGGCGAGGCACGATGGGACGCGCAGATCGCGGATTTTCTCGAAGGTGCGCTCGGGGCCGAAGTGACGTCTTTTTTTCGTGGTATTCTGCGGACCGCTGAAACGACCGGCCCGCGGTACCTCACAACGGGGATCGGCCTTTTCGCCGTTCTATATGGATCGTCGCGCGGCCTTATGTTCCTGCGTGACGCGTTGAACAAGATTTTCGGATACGGACGCCGTCAGCTGAATCGGGGCGTTCTCGAGATGATCGTGGGAAAGCTCGTGACGATCGGATTCACGATGCTCATTCTTCTCGCGATCCTGGTCGTCCTTTTTCTGAGTCCTATTCTCGGAGCGATTGGTGCGGAACTCACCGATCTTGTACCGTTTCTCCGCTCGTTTCAAACGGCGATGGCGAACTTCGCGGGGTTCTTCGGTGCGACGCTCGTCTTCATGATTCTGTACCGGGTTGTACCGGCTCATAAACTCCGTTGGCGCGACGTGCTGCCGGGTTCCCTTTTCACGGCGGCCTTGTTTGCAGGCGGTGACGCGATTATCCGGTTTTATCTCCGCGGCGCGTTCATCCGATCGATCTTCGGTGCCGCTGGGTCCTTTGTCGTGATTCTGCTGTGGCTGTACTTTCTCTCGCAAATCATTTTCTTCGGTGCCGAGTTCACGTATGTCTATTTGCGGCGTCAAGGCGCGGACGAGACCAAATCGCGCGCGCCGACTGAGCGTGCGCATGAGACGCGTGGCGACGCCGAACACGATGCTTAAAGTGCTCGCAGAACCGTTCCGTTTTGTCTGTTTTTTATTTGTTCGTGTTGTTATATTTGTCACAACCGACTTTTGGGCCATTGCACAGGTGTTGCCAAATTCGACAGAATAATGAGAAGGGGGGACTTTGAATGAAGACCATTCGCCGTATATTATTTATGACCACGGTATTGATCGTGGTAATGGGGTGCGCCACTGCGCCTGATCCGGAGCCCGTCGACGAGCCTGACGTGGCTGTTGTTCCGGCACCCGCACCGCCCGAACCGACACCCGAGCCGGTTCCCGAACCTGCCGTTCCCGCGCCGGAAGAAGAGCGTGCTGCCGCACGGGAACTTCGTCAGATTATCACCAACTACGGCATGGCGGAGTTCGCGCCCGCCCGGTACGAAACCGGCGAAGAGAGCTTCGGACGGGCCGAGAACGCCTACGGGACGGACAACGAAGTCGCGAAGGAAGCGTATGAAATCGCGATCGAGGAGTTCAACGCCGTTGTCGATGCCGGAATCGCGGCACTGCGCCAGGAGACGACCGCAACCGTCGCTGCTGCGAGACGAACTGCCGACACCGAACGCGCTGAACGCGTCGTTCCGGATCTTTACCGCCGCGCGGTCGCGACTGAGAATGCAGCGCGGCAGGCAGAATCCGCCGAGAACTACCGCGAAGCGTTCCGCTTGTACGGGATCGCCGAGCAACAATTCAAGACGGCCTACACCGCCGCGGTCGAACGCAGGCGAGCCGCCGAGGCGGAATTGGCCGACATACAACGCGATGTGGACGAATCGCGCGAGCGGATAGAGAAGCTCGAACAAGAAGCCGACGAGGCGGACGGGCAGTAAGGAGGCAGTTATGAAAAAAAAAGACAACAAACCGGCCGTCGCTATTGTTTCATTGCTTGTCGGGCTGTTCGTTCTGATCCCTGCGTTTGGGCAAAATCTTCGAACCGATAATCCTCACTACATCAACCTGCTGCGGCTTGAAGTTCAAGCCGCGCGCGCGTACGAGGACGCGGAGTACGACGACGCGGTTCGACTGGCACGCGAAGCGAGGCAAGAAGCCGCATTGGCCGAAGCGTGGGCCGAAGCGATGGTTTTGCGATTTCGCGCCAACAGCATGATCACGGTCGCGCGAAATGAACTCACGCGCGTGCGGGCCCTCGACGCGGCCTCGCGGTACCCCGACGTGTATCGTACGGCGCAGCAGAACTTCGAACGCGCTGAACGGTTGTTCCGCGAGGGGCACGACGCTGTAACGGCTCGCAACTACACGACCGCCGATTCACGGTATCAGGAGAGCTACGATCTTGCCTCAACGGCCAGAACCGCAGTCGCCGATATTGGTCCTGCTCCTCGGCCCGAACCGACGCCGGAACCGGAACCGGAACCGGGGCCACCTCCTCTTCCTCGGTACTACGTTGTCCGGTTGATTCCTGAACGTCGCGACAGCTTCTCGCGGATCGCCGAGTACGAGTTTGTGTACGGTGATGCGTACAAATGGAGAGTTCTTTACGAGGCGAATCGGGACAAGATCGTGAACCCCGACAATCCTCATCTCATCCATCCGGGGCAGGTGTTCGAAATCCCGAGCATCGACGGCGAAGAGCGGGAAGGGACCTGGAGTCCGGACTGATCCGTTAGCAGCACCGCCCGGCAGCGCGCCGGGCGGTTTTTTACGCCCGCCCTGA
>PXBQ01000011.1 GCA_003566875.1 Spirochaetaceae bacterium
CGTAACGAGTATCCGGATGCGCTCGTTCACTACCAGGAGGCGCTCTTGATGGAACCGGAAAACACGGTCGCTCTTCTGGGGGCCGCAAAGGCGCAGTATCAGCTCAACGACCACGCCGCGGCCGCGGAGATGCACGCACAACTCGCAGCCCGCGACGAGACGCTCGCCGCGCGCCACGCGTGGATAACCGGCGCCACCGGCACCGCCCGCGCATCAAGCGCCGAGGCGACCGAACGCATGACGTGGGACGAGTAGGGGGATGGGGATGAAATCGAACCGAAACGGGTCCTTCGTGATCACGAAGATCATAGTGATAACGCTCGCGTTGCTGTTCACGGCGTGCGAAAACCAGATGCTCGAGGAAATACGGAACGTATCGGCGCAGGCACAGCAAGGGCTTTCCGTAACCTTCGATAGCCAAGGTGCGACAGTTCCGGCGGACCCCGAGGTGATGTACGTCATGCCTCCGTCGACGACAATCGACGCGATGCCGACTCCACCGGAGAAGAGTCCGTGGTTTTTCAGCGGCTGGTTTTTTGACCGGGACGGTAAAGGTGATCGTTTCACAGAGAACACCACCGTAGACAGAGATCTCCGCGTTTTCGCGTGGTGGACTGATGAGCGACTGTGGCCGGTTCACTTCAACCTGAACTACCTTGATGCTGCAACTTCCGACCCCGTGATGGTTGTTGACGGAAACCCGGTAGAGCGTCCTGAAGACCCCGTGCGCGAAGGCTACGTCTTCGTAAACTGGTACTCCGACCCCGAATCCCAGTTCGTATGGGTGTTCACGACACCGATCACGAGCGTCACGTATCTCTATGCGAGGTGGAACGTTGGGTACGCGGTGAGCTACAACGCCAACGGTGCGACCAGCGGATCACCTCCTGCGACGCAGACCAAGGCTCAGGGAGTGGATCTCACCCTTGCATCCAACGACGGCAATCTCGAAAGAATCGGATACACCTTCGTCGGGTGGAACACTAATGCCGACGGTGCCGGAGATCACTATGCGGAGGGCGCGAGCTACGAGGTTGACGCCGTGCTCGCCCTGTACGCCCAATGGAGCGCGAACACCTACACGGTAACCCTCGACACGGATGGGGGCACAGGCGGCCCCGGCAGCGTTCAAGCGACCTTCGATCAACCGATGCCGTCCGCGGGTGCCGCTCCGACGCGGGACGGGTTCGGCTTCGCGGGGTACTACACACAGAAGAACGGCGCGGGCACCCAGTACTACACCGCCGCGATGGAAGGCGCGAGAGTCTGGGACGTGCCGAGCGATACGACTCTGTACGCGTATTGGCTACCGCCATCCACAGTCACACTCCACCCCAACGGCGGATCCGGCGGTTCCGGATCAGTTACCGCCATACTCGGTTTTCCGATGCCCTTGGCGGATGCTCCGGAAAGGACCGGGTACGTTTTCCTAGGCTACTGGGACGCTACGAGTGGAGGCATCCAGTACTACACTAACGCAATGGCAAGCGCTCGGGACTGGGACAAGACCGTGGACATGACCCTCTATGCCAGGTGGGAGGTTAACACATACACCGTCACTTTCAACAAGCAAAGCGGAAGCGGCGGAACGAACAGCGTAACGGCGACCTACGGCAGCGCCATGCCGTCGGCAACGGCTCCTACCAGAACCGGGTACACGTTCAACGGCTACTGGGACGCAACGATTGGAGGCACCCAGTACTACACTGCAGCGATGGCCAGCGCGAGAAACTGGGATAAGGCAGCAAACACCACGCTGTATGCCCGATGGAATCCCAATATTTACACCATCACATTCGACAAACAGGGCGGAAGCGGGGGAACGAACAGCGTCACGGCAACCTACGGCAGCGCCATGCCGTCCGCGACGGCTCCTACAAGAACCGGGTACACGTTCAACGGCTACTGGGACGCAACGAGTGGAGGCACCCAGTACTACACTGCAGCGATGGCCAGCGCGAGGAACTGGGATAAGGCAGCAAACACCACGCTGTATGCCCGATGGATTCCGCGTACCTATACGGTCACCTTTAACAAACAAAGCGGAAGCGGTGGGACGAACAGCGTGACGGCAACCTACGACAGTGCCATGCCGTCAGCGACTTCTCCTACCAGACCCGGATATACATTTGACGGCTACTGGGACGTAATCAGTGGCGGGTTGCAGTACTACACCGCAGCAATGGCCAGCGCAAGAAACTGGGATAAGGCAGGAAACGCCACGCTGTATGCTCGATGGATTCCTAAACCATATACTGTCACCTTTGACAAACAAAGCGGAAGTGGCGGAACGAACAGCGTAACAGCCACATTCGGGTCGCCGATGCCGACAGCAACGGCTCCGACCAGGGCCGGGTTCGTCTTCGACGGCTATTACACCGGCACGGGAGGAGGCGGAACACAGTACTACACCGAGTCCATGGCAAGCGCCAGAGACTGGGATCGGATCTCGGATACTACACTCTACGCGAAATGGCGGAACTACGTGATTGGCGACACCGGCCCCGCCGGAGGAGTCGTGTTCTTCGACAAAGGGTCCTACTCAAACGGGTGGCGCTATATGGAGGCCTGGACAGCCGATCAGAGCGGTACACATCAATGGAAGACGAGCCTGACATCGACACCCGGCACGACCACGTCGATCGGGAGCGGATACGCTAACACGTATTCTGCGATGGCCGGGACGGCGCACCCGGCAGCGGCCGTTGTAAGGAGTGCCACACACGGGGGATACAGCGACTGGTTCCTGCCGTCGAGAGATGAGCTGAACGAGATTGTCGTCCAAAAAGGAGTTATTGGCGGTTTTGCGGCGGGCTATTACTGGAGTTCATCCGAGTCCGATGCATCCACTGCGTGGCAGTATAACGTCGGCGTTGGCAATCGGTTCGACGAGTACAAAGTCCTCGAATTCAGGGTGCGCGCTGCCCGGCGTTTCTAAGTGCTGAGCGATCTAGCGATCTATCTCAGACGAGTCGGGTGCCGGGGGCGATAACCCCCTGCCGGAAGCCGGTTTTCGTGGCGCTCTACTATGACCTTCCGGCCTATCCGGGCTTGTATCGGTTGATCCTCAAACTCTTTGAGATCACTAAGGAGTGCCCTCGGGAGTACAAGCACACGCTTGGACATGATATCAAGTGGGACGGAATCGTTCCGGTTCGGTCGGATCTACCGGGCGGATACGGCGAAGGACCAGACTGATTATCTCGACGGCCAAGCGGTTGATGTCGGTTATGGGAAACCTGGCGGGCCCTCTTCCGGAACCGACAACACGGGTCTCCACCATGGTATACACCGACAAAAGCAGACGCGCTTTACTTCCGGCGCGCCCCACTCACAGGAGATCTCTGACCCCGCGCAAGGGTGAGTAGACTCCGGCCTTCACCATACGGGCGCGTATTGGATCGACTCGGTGACTGCGGCTTCTCCGGCGGTGCCGGCCAGGTAGTTGGTCAACCACCGCCCGAATACCCCGAACTGCTCCGGGGCGTCATTAAATAGTAAAACCGCAGGCTCATCGAGCGCCTGCGCGAGCTTCTGTGGGTCGGGGTTCTCGAAGTAGAAGACCGCCGCGATTGCGCCGCGCTCCATCGCGAACTACCGGTGTAGAAGAGCAGTGGAAAGACCGCCGGCAGCGGACGAACGTCGGGTTCAACCGTTCGACGGTAGAAAAGACCGGTTCGTCGACGAAAGAGGTCAGTAGTCGCTCGACCGGTATTCCCGGAGAATCGTCGTGGCGCTTGGCTTTTCGTGTGACGTGATGGTCCTTGCATCCGAAACGTCAATACTTTAGTATGTACATGTGACGTTCGAGTGGGATCCGGAGAAGGACAGGATCAACCACGAGAAGCATGGATTGACATTCGAGCAAGCCCGGCAGGAGCTATGAATGACAGTCGTGACCCGCGGGACGATGCCAACTACCAGGATGCTCCCGAGCACATCGAAACAGCTCTTAGGAGCGCAACACGGATCGAAGATACCTTGCCCCCGCCTGAGGAGCTGGTGCGGACGAAAAAGTCGGTGACTATCCGGCTGGATTCGGACATCGTCGAATGGTTCAAGCATCAAGGCGGCCAGTATCAGACGCTCATCAACGAAGTACTGCGCAGGTACAAGGATCATTTCAGTGGCGGTCGAACCCGATAGCCATAAGCTCGTCCATCGAGAGGAATGCCGGTTTGGTCCTCGACAAAGTAGCGAGCGAAGAGCTTGGCCATGTGACGATCCCGATCGTCCGTTGCGATGACGGGCAAGCGCGACGCAGGAGGCTTCGCCGGAACCGAAGGTGTGAAGGAGTTCGACGAAAAGCTCGTTTTCCGGCATCGTCATCTGCCCGGCGGGCAGGATCGAGCCTGCGGCGAGTGCCGGCTCCACCAGCTGGAGCTCGGAGTAGCCGCGGATACGGCCGGCCGCAAGCTCTGCTCATGGCCTAAATTGGGTTGTATTTTAGCCATATTATGGCTAAAATTGGGTATGATCCGTGCCATTGCCAAAGACTTGCTAAGCTGGAAGCTGATGAAGGATCGCAAACCGCTCTTGGTACGCGGCGCGAGGCAGGTTGGCAAGTCGTGGGCGATCGAGCGGTTCGGCCGCGACCACTTCGAAGATCTCATCGTTCTTAACTTCGAGCTCTACCCGAAGTACTCGGCGTGTTTCACGAACCCCGATCCACGGATGATCATTCCGTCGATCGAACTGCTAACCGGTAAAAAGGTGTCGTCCGGCACGCTGCTTTTCTTGGATGAGATCCAGGAGTGCCCCGACGCGATCAGGTCGTTGAGGTTCTTCCGGGAGGAACGACCCGACATACCGGTAATCGGTGCAGGATCGCTGCTTGAGTTTGCACTCAAGGCCGAATCGCTTCGAATGCCCGTCGGGCGCGTGTCTTTTCTGACCATGTACCCGCTCTCATTCGGCGAGTTCCTGCGCGCGGCCGGAAAGGAACATCAGGCTGAGTACCTCAGTGAGTTCGGTGCCGGTACCAGCATCGATGAGCTTGAATCCGAAGGCAGTGCCATTCCGGCACCCGTTCACGAGGACCTGCTCGAGACGCTTCGACTTTACATTTTTCTGGGGGGTATGCCCGGGGTGCTAAACGCGTACTTCGCCGACCCGGGCCACCCTTCCGAATGCTTCCGGGTGCAGGACGAGCTTCTTCAGACATTTCGACGCGACTTCGGACGATTTGCGTCCCGGGCAAGACACCCGTATCTGGAGCGGGTCTTCGCGTCTGTTCCCGCGCTGATCGGAAAACGGATCAAGTACGTGAACATTGATCCCAACGCCCGTTCACGGGAACTGAAGGCCGCCATTGACCTGCTCGCTACCGCGGGGCTGATCCGGAGAATCCACCGGACCGCCGCTTCGGGCCTCCCGCTTGGTGCCTCGGCGTCCCAGGAGAAATTCAAGCTCCTGTTCCTCGATGTAGGACTAGCCGGAAACCTCTGCGGCGTGTCCGAGCAGTTCGTACTCGAGAAGGAGCTCCTGGCAATCAACGCCGGCGCAGTCGCCGAGCAGTTTGTCGGGCAAGAACTCCTGCTCATGGACGAGCCGTGGAAGGACCCGACCCTCTACTACTGGGAGCGGGATGCGAAATCAAGTTCGGCGGAACTCGACTATGTCATCGCAGCCGGTTCCGCGATCGTCCCGGTCGAAGTGAAGTCGGGCAAGAGCGGTACACTCAGGTCGATGCATCGGTTCATCGAAGAGAAGCACTCGCCTCTCGGTGTGCGCCTCTACTCGGGGTATCCGCAGTACGACGGGAAGATCCTCAGCATACCGCTGTATCTGGTCTCCGCAATCCCTGCGCTCGTGAAGCGCATCCTGTAACTCGGACCGAACTGTAAGCGTGATCGTGGGTTCGCCAAGTGCCTCTGCCGCCAGGGCTGTCTCGGGGCCCACGCATCCGGCGAACCCACGTGACATAAGCTGCTCGGATCTGCTCGCCCAGACGCGGGCCTGCTCACAGAAGATCGCTGATCCTGCGCACCGGTGAGTAGAATCCGGCCTTCACCATCCGGCTGAGTATCGCGTCGGCCTCTCGCGAGGCGATGGTCTGATCGATACAGAGCGCTTTGAGGATCCCGATGGTCCCGGTGACCGGGATTCCCCGCTCGGCGCAGGAGCTGCGGGCAACCCGGTCGTCCGTTGCGACGATTCCATTGCGATAGCGGGCGAGCGCGACGCAGGAGGCTTCGCCGGAACCAAGGGTGCGAAGTAGTTCGACGAAGAGCTCGTTTTCCGGCATCGTCATCGGTTCGGCGGGCAGGATCGAGCCTGCGGCGAGTGCCGGCTCCACCAGCTCGAGATCGGAGTAGCCGCGGATGCGACCGGCCGCGAGCTCGGCGCGGACCTGCTCGGTCACGCGTAAGGTCCGGCCGTATCGGTCGACAAGCAGATCGAAGACGCCGGACAAGGCAAAGTTCGAGAGTGTGACAGTATCAAAGAAGCGGTCGGGAAGCCGATCAGGCATGCCGATGATCGTCGGCTGACATTGCGGTGCCCTGATCGATACCGTGTTCGGAGAGCCATCGCCTCAACTCCAGAACGTGCATGCCAAGCGACTCGGCCAGTTTGCCGATACTGATGAACCCGCCCTCGAAGGCAGCGAGCGCGCGGGCCTGCTCGACCGGCAGCTCGTCGATCGGCACTCGATAGCACGCCGCGATCGCATCGCGAACAAGCCGCCCTTTGCTGGTCCCGCGTGCCGCCGCGAGTCGGGACAGCTGCTCGTTCGTCGCAGAGTCTATCTTTATGTGCAGGGTCGTATCGTTCGCCATATCGGCTCCGTTCTGGCCAACTTCATGGCCATATATACCACATTCGGTACAGTTTCTCAAGGCGTCGAGCGAGGCACCGGACACAGACTGGTCCGGTAGGAGGCGAGCGCGACGGCCGCGGTCAATCCCCCGGGTCGGCGCGCCGGAGCTCGTATCGCACTCCCGTCCGCGCGAGCACGATCCGGTCGCTCGCGTCCGGCGCGATCTCGGCGATTCGTGCGGCTCCCCACGCCGGGTCGATCGTGTTGAACGCGAACATCCCGAAGTGATGACCGATCATCGCTCCGATTCTGTGGTGCTTAACGAGCGCGATCGCCTCGTCGAGAGTCATGTTGCCCGGAACGCCGTTACTTCGCCGGTACGCATCGCGCCCGTTCACCGGCAGAAGCGCGAGGTCGATACTGTGCCGTTCGAGCGCGCGGTCGAGCGCGGCAAACGGAACCGTGTCACCCGAATGGTAGATGCATAACCCGGACAGCTCGATCACGTAGCCGAGAAAAACATCGTCTCCGTTCTCGTCGCGCGCGCGCTCCTCGTGCGCGGCGGGTACGACGGCGACCGAAGCGTCCGTCGTGCCGGGCGCGAGAGTCACGGTGTCTTCGGCCGCGCACGTCACGATGCGGTCGGGCGGGACTCCCCGGTCGATCGCGGTCGCGCGTGCGGAGCGCGGGATCAGGAACCGGCAACCGGGGTTGGCGGCCGCGAGCGCCGGAAGCGTACCGGGGTCGAGGTGGTCGGTGTGCGCGTGCGTCGAGAGTACCCAGTCGACGTCGAGCAGCTCCCCGGGGGCGATCGGTGCGGGCATCTCGCGCTCGTGCGGGAATTTTCCCCCGCGGTACTTCTCCGCGAGAGAGTCTGAGAGGTACGGGTCGATTACGAGCCGTGCCGCCGGCGTATCGATCACGAATCCGGCCTGACCGAGCCAGTACAACGACACCGCGGGCGCATCGCCGTCCGGTCCCGGCACGCGCCGCGACGGAACTCCGTCGCAGCTCACGACCGAAAACGATGCGCGCTGCGGAATCATTTCGTGAGAGCGACGAGCAAATTCTCGACCGCGGCTTCGCTCGCGCGGTCGACGCTCTCGGTCGTGAAGCCTCCGATGTGCGGCGTCGAGATCACGCGCGGGTGGTCGACGAGGCGACGGTCTTTCGGAGGCTCTTCGGCGAACGCGTCGAGCGTGACCGCACCGACCGCGCCGTTCTCGAGCGCGGCGAGTACCGCCGCGGCGTCGAGCAGTTCGTACCGCGCGGTGTTCACGATCACGACGCCCTTCTTCATGAGGCCGAGCGCGCGCGCGTCGATGACAGGCGATCCATCGGCGGGCGTCGGCGAGTGAAGGCTCACGACATCGGCGTCGGCGACGACCTCGTCGAACGACGCGTACGCGAACTCGCCGGCACCCCCCTTCGCCGATACCGGCTTGAAGCCCGTATCGGGATAAGGGTCGTACGCGCGCACGACCATCCCGAACGCGACGCCGAGCTCGGCGACCATCTTGCCGACGCGGCCGCACCCGATGAGGCCGAGGCGGCGCCCGAACAGCTCAATCCCCTTGGTGCGCGTCCAGCGGCCCGAGCGGATCTCGGTGCTCGAGTTGACGACGTCGCGGACGGCGGCGAGCATGTGCGCGAACGCGAGCTCCGCGACGCCGCGCGCGTTCGCGCCCTCTGCGCGCAGCACCGCGATGCCGAGCCTCTCTGTTGCGTCGAGGTCGATGTTGTCGACGCCGGTCCCGTTCCGGCTGATCGCTTTCAAGTTCTTCGCCGCATCGAGCACGCGCGCTGAGATCGGCTCGACCCCCGCGAGAAAGCCGACCGCGTCGGGGATCGCCGCGAGAAGCTCATCCTCGGTCGGCTGTTTGCCCGGTGAGGGGAACACGACCTCGAACCCGGCGTCGCGGAATCCGTC
>PXBQ01000267.1 GCA_003566875.1 Spirochaetaceae bacterium
CGATCGTTCCGATCGTGAGGCTCGACGATGGGGCGCCGAACTTCGTCGTGACGCTGAGTTCGGTCGGATTCGCGATAATCTCAGGATTCTCGAGCCCCGATCCTCCGATGATGCCGATCTTCGTCATTGATCGTTTCTCCTCATGTCGCGCCGATCTCCGATCTTGGCCGACGGTCGGTCGGTCAACGCGTGCTCGAGCTCCTCCGCCGTGAAGACACCTTTCTCGGTAATGTAGCCCGTGACGAGGCGGGCCGGCGTCACGTCGAACGCGTAGTTAGCCGCCCGTGTACCGGGAGCGAACAACGTTACGGTCTCTATGCGACCATCGCGAGCGCCGCGGATCGTAAGCACCTCGGAGGGATCGCGCTGCTCGATCGGGATTTCTTTGAGACCATTCTCGATCCGTGGATCGAAGCTTGGGGAAGGAAGCGCGACGTAGAACGGAACGTCGTTGTCGCGCGCCGCGAGGGCCTTGAGATACGTCCCGATCTTGTTCGCGACGTCCCCGTTCCGCGCGGTGCGGTCGGTCCCGACGATCACCGCGTCTACCATGCCGTGCTGCATCACGTGGCCGCCCGCGTTGTCGCAGAGAACCGTGTTTTCGACGCCGTTTTGACTCAGCTCCCACGAGGTGAGCGAACCTTGATTGCGCGGACGCGTTTCGTCGACCCAGACGTGAAGCGGAATACCGCGCGCGGCCGCTTCGTACAAGACCGCGGTTACCGTTCCGTGATCGACGGTCGCGAGCCATCCCGCGTTGCAGTGCGTGAGCACGTTCACAACTCGCCCGCCGTTTGATTCGCAGACCGTCGCGAGCACCTCAGCTCCGTGTCGACCGAGCGCGGCGCACATCGCGACGTCGTCTTCCGCGATCGCGTCGGCCGTCGCGCGCGCGGCGTTTATCTTGTCGGCGACCGTTCGCGCGGCAGCGGTCGCCGTGCGTTGGCGTTCGATCGCCCACCGCAGATTCACCGCAGTCGGTCGCGCGGCGTCGAGCTCCTGCATCGCACGTTCGAGCTTTTGATCAAAGAGCGCGGTGTCGGTTGCGCCGCGCTCGTCGCGGGAGAACTCGAGACACGCGAGGTAGACGCCGTACGCTGCCGATGCTCCGATCAATGGTGCGCCACGCACGTGCATGTCGTGGATCGCCGCTATCATCTCGTGATACGTCCGGATTCGCTCGATCTCGACCGCGAACGGAAGCCTACGTTGGTCTATGATCTCGACCGACTCGGCGTCGTCGGCCGGTCGGATCGTGCGATAATGCGTGCCGTCAATGAGCATTAGTTGTCTCCGGGCGGTTGCGTGATCTCGGCGATCGTTTGAAGAAGTGAGATATTCGTGAACGGCTTTGTGAGGATTTTTTCGGCATGGAACCGACGGCAAATCGCTTGAAACGGCTCGCTCGTCGTGTCGAGTTTACCGGTCATGACGACGATTCGAGTGGTTATTTTGCCGCTGTTCATCTCGAGCATCGTCTCGAGTCCGCCCTTTCCCGGCATGACGACGTCCAGCAAAAGGACGTCGACCGCGGAGTCGCGGAGAATGCGTATCGTTTCCTCGCCGTTTTGCGCCTCGAGAACCGTGTGATTCGCTTTTTCCAGGACGGTTCGGATCGTCTTGCGAAGCATCGTATTGTCGTCGGCAACTAAAATAATCGCCATAGCGGTAAAAATATCACTAAATTCAAACGTCGACAACACTCTCAAGACCTGTGTCAGGCTTTCAAGACTTGTGTCAGGCTTTGACCAAAAAGTGCGACTTACGGGTCGCTACTTCTGCGTTCAGTCGCTTCCGGTCGATTCGATGCCGTCGAGCCGTCTCCAGATCTCGCGCTCCAGAAAAACCGCGCCGATCTCCGGGTCAAACTGCGACCCACACCCCGACCGGATCTCCGCGTATGCGGTCTCGAGGCTCAACGCCGATCGATACGGTCGAGCGGAGGTCATCGCGTCGAAAGCGTCGGCGATCGCGACGATGCGGACGAGTAAAGGGATGGCCTCGGCGACGAGCCCGTCCGGATATCCACCTCCATCGTACCATTCGTGGTGCCATCGGACGATCGGCAGGCAGTCCCGAAAAAAATCGACCGGTCGCAGGATGCTCTCGCCGAGGACCGGGTGGGCTCGAAACACCTCGGTTTCCTGGGCGGTCAACCGACCGTTCTTGTTCAACATGCCCTCCGGCACACCGATTTTGCCGATGTCGTGCAGAATTGAACCGTACTCGAGAATTCGTAACTCTTCCTTTCCGATCTCGAGCGCACGGCCTAAGGAGATCGACAACAAACGAACACGATTGCAGTGGCCTCGTGTGTAGGGATCCTTCGCCTCGATCGTTTCGGCCAGGACCGCAACCGTCTGAAGATGCGCGCGTGAGAGCTCACGAGTTCTCTCGTGTACCTTCCGCTCGAGGTTATCCTGGTACTCGCGATTTTCGGCTGCCAGCCGATCGTTTTCAATCTGGATTTTCCGGTACGACAGGGCCTTCCGAATCGTCGCCAAGAGCTGATCCTTCAGGACCGGTTTTACGAGGTAGTCGAAAGCGCCGCGACGCATCGCCTCCACGCCGGTTTCGATGTCGGCCGAAGCGGTCAGCATGACGACAGGGCTTGTCGGGCACAGGTGTCGTATCTCGGGGAGCAGGTCGAGTCCGTTTTTTCCGGGCAGACGGTTATCGAGCAGGATACAGTGCGGAAGGCATGTTCTGGACTCGATCATCTGTATCGCATCGTCGGCGTGGGCCGCCACAAACGGCTCGAATCCGGAACGCGCAAGGCGAAGACGCAGGACTTTTCGCAGCGCGTCGTCGTCGTCGACTATCAGGACAGGATGCATTCACGCCCCCTTCCGGCACGGCAACAGGAAAGCGACTCGTCTTTTGTAGTCTTCGTAATCGACGAAGATACGCGGGAAAATGAACGCGTCTTCAATCGCTACGAGCGCGAGGTTCAACGCGGTTATCCACGCTACGACCATCGCCACCGTCGGTGTTCGATACAAGAGCACGAGAATGACAAGCAACCACGTGAGCCACAAAAACCCGGGATGTCGGCAAATCGAGTACGTACCGGTTGATGTTACGCGCCGCGCACCCGGTGAACTGCCCGAACTCTTCACTTCAGCGAACAATGATCGCCAGAGAAGAAAAACCGCCGGCGCCGAAGCGAGCGCCGCTACGCCGATCCCGAACGGCGAAACGGCCGGCGTGCCCGCGCTGATTACGAGAAAAACGAGCGAAACGAGAAGCACAATATAGCCGATAATTACGATGGGGAAGGCGCCGCGTGGACGTTTGAGCAGTTGCAACAGATCCCCGACGAGGAGAAGGGAAAACCCGATGACCGATAGAAGGATAATGGCGTCGATTTTCATGTCGATCCGAGGTAGTATATAATGAGTTTCGCTCGATCACAACACGACTTGGGTGCTTCAAAAGGTATCTCCATCGATGTTTATTGATATCAAGCCCGTCATCCCCGCCGCTGCGTTCGTGATCTACGTGCTGTTCGCCGTTTTCGGGGTACGAAGGGACGGAAGAGACCGGATTCAATGGTCCTTCATTCTTTATATGACCGCAATGAGCATCTGGGGCCTCGGTTCGTTTCTTATGCACGCGAACGTGCCGTTCATGACTCCGCTCTTCTGGAACAGGTTCATGGTAACCGGTATGCTCGGCGGACCGATAACGATTTACCACTCGCTCATCGACTTCTGCGAGACCAGGAAGAAGCGAAACACCATACTGCTCGTCGTCGGGTACGCCGTTTTCGGCGTCCTGTTGTACCTGAACCTGACCGGAGCTCTCGTCGAGGCGGCGGGATTCGAGGACGGCCGTTTCTTCTACCGGCTCGGATCCGGTGCGTACATCGGGTACGGTTTGAGCTACTCGTACCTCATGTTCACGATCGTGTTGTTGATTCGTCGCATTCAAAGACGGACCGACGCGACCGAACGTCGAATGCTCAGCCTACCGATATACGGCGTCGTTGTTATGTTGATCGGCGCGCTTTTCAATCTTTACGAGCCGATCGGCCGTTATCCGATCGATCTTCTTGCATCGACCGTCAACGCGGTGTTGATTTTCTACGCGATTTACCGATACGACCTTGTCCATTACTCCGCCGTCGTCGTAAAGGCAATTCTCTATATTATCCTGATCGTCGTCAGTGCGTTGCTCTTCTATACGATTATCTGGCTGGCCTTCCATAGACTCTGGCAGTACCCATTCCAAAACGCCTTTCCGATCGCTTTTTTGCTTGCGATAGTCGGGGCGATCGTGTATCAACCGTTTCGCCAGGGCGCGACCGCGCTCGTCGAACGGCTGTACCTCGGGGAGAACCTGAGGTATAACCAGCAACTGCGCGAGTTTGCCGAGAGCCTCACGACGATCGTCGAACTCGAGAAACTCGGTGAGCTCACGGTCGGTCGAATCGGTGAGACCTTCAACCTCCGTTGGATTCTGATGTTCGTGTACGATTACTCGTTGCTCGAGTATCGAGTGATCTCGTCGTACGGTCTCGAGGATCGGCCCGAGGTGCGGTCGCACACGTTCTCGCGGAACGACGACCTAATTCGCTACATCTCGAGCCGAAGCGAACGGATCATCTCCGGGACGGTGGAGCTCTCGATCGGCACGCACCCCAACGCGACGCGGCTCGTCGCGGGTGCGGCCTTGCCACTGCGGTTTCAGACTCGGTTGAACGGCTGCATCCTGCTTGGGCCCCTGAAAGATCGAGACGTTTTCAACCAGTACGAGATCGAGACTCTTGAGTCTCTCAGCGACCAGTGCGCCGTCGCGCTCGAGAATGCGATATCGTTCGAACGCCTCCGGAGTCAGCAAAAGCGTTTGCAGGACCTCAACACCGAACTGAAAATCAGTCGGAATAAGCTCGAAGCGTTTTTCGACGGCATAACCACGCCGCTCGCGATTCAGGATATAAACTACAACATCGTGATGGCGAATTTCGCGGCGACACGGTACTTCCGACGCGGCTACGACCAGTTGATCGGCCGGAAGTGCTACGAGGCGTTTTTTGGGCATGACCGGCCATGTCTCGGGTGTATGGCTCAGGACTGTCTTCACGCGGGAATTGCTTTTTCGACCGAGATGGACTCGAAGGATGAAGACATAACGTTTCTGATCCACTTCTATCCGGTACGCGTCCCCGACGGGAACGACCGTCTTTTCCTGGAGTTCTTTCAGGACGTCACGCAACAGAAGGAGCTTCAGCGTGAGCTCATCCAGTCCGAGAAACTTGCGGGTATTGGGACGCTTGCTTCGGGCATGGCGCACGAGATCAACAATCCGCTGAGTGGAATTTCGGGGACCGCGGAGCTCATGATCGACTCGCTCGATCCGGGTTCGGAGTTACACGAGTACGCAACGGACATTCTCCGATACTCCAAAAACGCCGCCGACGTCGTCCGGGACTTGACCGCATACTCACGGAAAGAACGCGCGGAACTCGAGGAGGTCGACATAGCCGAAGCGCTCGAGTCGGCGCTCAAGCTTGCCCACCGCGGGATGAAGCTCGAAAAAATCGAAGTACGAAAGGAAATTGAGAACGTCCCGGCCGTACGCGGGAGCGTCAACGAACTGAGCCAGGTCTTCCTGAACCTCATCATCAACGCCATTCAGGCGATGGACGGCAACGGGGTGTTGAGTATCGCGGTGACGGGCCGGGGCGAGAACACCGTCGTTTCCGTCACCGACACGGGTCCGGGGATCGACACTCGCCATATCGATCGTGTCTTTGACCCTTTTTTCACGACCAAAGATCCCGGAGACGGAAGTGGATTGGGCTTGAGTATCTCGCACCAGATCGTCACTCGTCTGGGTGGCCGCATCTTCGCTCGCAATGACGAAGACGCAGGCGCGGTATTCGAAGTATGGCTGCCACGAAACGAAACTGCCCGGTCGACGGTGAGGTTTGTGAACGCCGCCTCGGACCCGGTCCGCGAAGACGCGTTCTTCCTGCAGCGGAAGATCCTGGTCGGTGAAAAGGGATATCTCGCCGAGACTATTCGTCGCGACGAGGACGAGGCTGCGTTTCATATCGTCGCGTACAAAGGCCTCCAGCCCGTGGGAACCGTATCGTGTATTACGCCCGAGATGGTCGACCAACTACCCATCGAAAAAAACTATCCGTTGCGCGACTTCATGGAAGGGAAACGGTGCGTCGAGATCGACCGGCTCGCGGTAATGCACGATGAACGTGGGAACATCGTCCCACTCGGGCTTATGACACTCGCGTATCTCTACGCGCGCGCGAACGGAGCGGAGCGCGTATTCGTCGACGTGTTCAACGATGAGAAAGCGCTCGTCGGGATGTACAAGAAACTCGGCTTCCGGGAGATCGGCTCGTACGAGTCGCCACTACCGGTTGTGGTTCTCGCCCTCGATCACCACACCGAGTACGAGGATAATACCAACAGAATGGAGCACTTTGTGCGGCCGTTCATGCATCGGTTACTCTCGCGTATCGAATTCTCCGAACCCGAAAAGGCAATGATTCTCTCGGCCGCCGACATCGTGACCGGCCGATCGTAGCCGTCGGCGGCGAGTGATGCGTTTTCTTCCCACTCACAGGAGCTCTTCGATCGCGGTCCGAACTCTCTCCGCGAGTTCCCGCGGCGTGCGATCGGCGAAGCTCTCGTATACGATCGGGTCGCCGAACTTGATCTCGATCTTCCCCGGCAGGACGCGAAGCGTCTTGGCCCGGTTCCGTTCATACAGTCCTTTGAGCGCTACCGGTACGATATCCGCGCGCGTGTCCAGCGCCAATCGAAACGGACCGCGCATGAACGGCCGCAGCCGACCGTCGCGCGTTCGATGCCCTTCCGGAAGAATCAGAATCGAGACGCCGCCTCGAAGTGTCTCGGCCGCGCGGTTCAGACTTTCGAGAGCGGAGGCGACGCTGCGATGACTTATCGGAATCGTGCCGATCCGACGTATAATGGTGCCCCAGAGAGGCCAGTCGAAGTGCTGTTCGAGTTCGACTCCACGGACCGTGTGTTTGATGTGTCCGTACAGAACGATCGGGTCAAAGATGTTGACGTGATTCGCCATGAAGATGTAGACGCCGTCGGGCTGCAGTCTCCAGCGTCCCGTGACGCGAACCCGGATTCCAAACGGGATCAGGCTTAGCCGGCAGATCAGCTTGACCCAGCCGTCGAGTGCGCGTCGACCGTGTTCCGCGGTCCGGCCAAAAGAGTTCAAGACCTCGCTGCCGAGGTTCTCCAACAGAATCAGCGCGAGCGCGCAAAGCAACAGCGGAGCGGCGGTTATGTACCCGAGGATCGTCGTCGCAAGGCTCACTATCCGAACATCTCCAGCTTCGCAGTGTGCACCGTGGCGTCGATCGGGGTCCGGCCGAAAGTCTCACCGTCCGGGCTCAGCATGAGTGGTTCTTCGGCCGTCAGCCGCATCGATCGACCCCTGATGACCTCCACCGCCGGAGACTGGACGTGTCTGCCCGAGAATATCGTCGGCAGCAACTTCAGCACCGTTCGGCGGTTGACCCGGCGAACGAGGATGACGTCGAGTTCTCCATCGTCGATTCGCGCACCCGGTGCCATCATCATGTTGCCGCCGGTGAACCGCGAGTTGCAGATCTCGACGAACAGCGCGTCGCACTCGATCGTTCTTCCGTCGATCTCGAGCACGACGGCGGTCGTCTTCAAGCCGATGACTTCCTCGAGCACCGCGAAAACGTAACTCAACGCGCCGAATACCTTGTACTTCCGCGCGCGATACGCGACGTTCGAGACGAACCCCGCGCCGAGCAGGTTTGCGAACCAGAACGTCCCGGCGTCCGACGTGAATCGCCCGAGATCGATCCGCCGTGTGCGGCGCGTCAAGATCCGGTCGACGGCGTCATCGACCGATTCGATGCCGAGGTCTTTGATGAACGAGTTGCCGGTCCCGACCGGTATGAGTCCGAGAGGTACCGGTACCGACTCCGCGTGCGCCAGCAGACCGTTTACGACCTCGAACAGCGTCCCGTCGCCTCCGACCGCGACGATACCGTCCCAGTCGGTCGGAACGACGGTCTCCGCGATCGCTCGCGTACCTCCCGGAGCCGTCGAAACGAACTGTGAGCACTCGATCCCCGCGTCGCCGAGAAGAGCGGACACGCGCGCGGCGGCTTCGAGGCCTTTTTTTCGTCCCGCGTTGGGGTTCACGATCAAGCAGATCTTCATGGGGAAAGGCCTCTTCTCGGTAACGGCTTTAAAATCGTACCATCACTTCTTCCACTCTTCGTACTCCGCGCGCGCGGCTTCGCTGAGCGGGTAGTACTTCCTGAGTTCGCCTCCCTCGAGCAGACGTGCCCGGGAAAACTCTTCCCACTCAGCGTGTTGGCTTCCACGTTCCAGTAGTTGCTCTGCGAGAGAAATCGGAACGACGACGACACCGTCGTCATCGGCGATGATGATGTCACCGGGCATCACGAGCGTATCGCAGCACGCGATCGGCACGTTCACCGCGTACGGGACGATGTCGGTTTGGGTGTGGAAGTTCGGCGTTGTTCCTTTGAGCCAGAAGCCGATGTCGAGTTTCTGCGTCTTCGGCCAGTCGCGGATACAGCCGTCGACGACGATACCCGCTCCACCTTTCCCCGTGAAGTACGTGAGCATCATGTCA
>PXBQ01000361.1 GCA_003566875.1 Spirochaetaceae bacterium
GACGCGCGCCGAGGTATACGGTATCTCCGATCGCCGCGACCGATGGAAAGCGGGTGTCGGCCACGGCCTCCGACAGCAACCACGTGGATCCGCCGTCAGTCGAGTAGGCGACCTTCCCGGCGGAGTCGGATGACACGACCACGGTGCCGCCGGCCGTCACGGCGACTCCGCCGATGTTCGTGATTCCACCGTTAACCCCGGGAGCGGTCGCGACGACAATCGGCGCGAAACTCGGGTCGGTCGAACTCAAGACCGTGTTTGACGTCACAAACCAGTACGTGGTTCCGTCATACGTCGCGTCGAGAACCCGGGGTTGCTGCCCCGGAAGAGAAAGATCGTCGGTCGTAGGGGCGTCAACGTCGGTCAGATTGACATAGTGAAAGAAGTAACCAACACCCGATCTGTTCTCAACGACGAAAACCGCGTCGCCGGCCGCTAGGAGAGTGACAACCTGTCCGACGAGATCATCGGTTGCCCACTCCCACTCGTTCGACTCATCGGCGGCATCGCGAACCGCGATCACGCTTCCGGCATCGCCGACGAACGCGGCGACCACGATGCTACCGGATGATGCGACACCTGCCGCGACATACTCGCCGGCGCCGGTCGGGACGGGGATTGTTTCCCACGGCTCGTCGGCGCCGGATTCTACGGTCGTTGATCGTGTCCAGATTCTCGGTCCGATCGCCACAAAGTACGCGTTGCCGGCCTCGGTGAAACCGGACACCGTCTGTTCCTTCGGAAGGTTCGACTGTATGGTTTTTTCTTCGCGCTCGATCGACGCAAATATCCCGACGGTTCCTCGGTCGCACGCGACCAGAAACAGCGCCAGGACAGCGATCGTAGTTATCATCGCCGGCGCTGCCGACGATCGAGGGTTTTTTTTCTGTGTCATCGTTTTCTCCATCGTATCCTTCGGGTCGGTCACAGCCGGTGCTAAAAGCGGTACAACGCAGAGAGCGTAACCGACAGAAAGTTTCCGATTCGGCTATCATCGCTCGGTGGTGAATCGCCGATGTAAATCTGCGGGACAAACCAGTACTCGGCGTTGAGACCGAACGCCCATTCGGCGTTGTAGTTCCAGTACACCGAGGCTCCGGGCTTCGCGATGAAGTCGACCTTGGTCGCCTCTTCGAGCCGCGAGATACTCAGACCGAGTCCGAGGTGGACCGGAAACTCAAACGGGTACCGGCGAAAAAAATAACTCGCACGCGCGGCTATCGGGAGCACAAATAGCGTCCGTCTATTCGGCGTAAACATGAAGCTGCCCGCGACATCGAGTCCGACCGCAAGCTCGTTCGTCAGAAACGCGCCCCAGTACAGCGCGCCGGCGCCGCCGACCGAAAGCTGTGTCGGAGCGATTCCGTCGTCGCCCAACGCGAAAAAAAGCGGGATCACGATACCGAGATCGATCGACAACATCTGATCACCAAGGGTATAGGTCGGGATGAACTCCTCATCCGGAGTGTCATCGATCTCCTGAGCGAATACCACGTGAGCCATCACGAAAAAGACGCTCACCAAACAAAAAAAACGGGTGCTTAGCTTCAAAACTTTTCCTTTCCTTCGCCGAACGATCGTGCGGAGGTTACGGTGATACAAAGCAATCGTATCACGCCGGAGCAAGCCGTATCAAGCTCAGGACTCCCGAATCTGAGCCCCGCACCGATAACGGTTCGCGTTCCTGTGTCGTCTCGCGACTGCTGTTGAACCGGGTGCGTGATTCGTGGTATGACCTGCGTATGGCAGGAGCGATAATCGACGGGACAAAAATCGGAGAACAGATACGCGCCGAGTTGCACGATCGGGTCGCCAAGTTGGTAACCCAGGGCGTTCGGCCGGGCCTCGGAGTGATCCTCGTCGGCGACGATCCGGCGAGCGCTGCGTACGTCCGGATGAAAGAGAGACGGTGCGTTGATCTCGGCATGCACTCGGACAACACAACCTTACCGAGCGATGTGTCCGAGCGCGACGTAATCGCCGCTGTCGACCGCCTAAACCGGAACCCCGATGTACACGGTATCCTCGTCCAGATGCCGCTTCCCGCGCACATCGATTCGCGCCGCGTAATACAAGCTGTTGCTCCCGACAAGGACGTCGACGGACTTCACACGGTCAACCTCGGACGTCTCATGGCCGGGGAAGAAGGGTTTGTGCCGTGTACACCGCTCGGCGTACTTGAGCTGCTGACGCGGACCGACTCGAACGGCCTCAGCGGAGCGGAAGTCGTCGTAGTCGGACGCAGCGCATTGGTCGGGTTGCCGCTCGCGAACCTGCTCATGCAGCGCGGTATCGACGCGACCGTCACCGTGTGCCACTCAAAGACGAGAAACCTCGCGGAGCAGACGCGCCGGGCGCAGATACTCATCGCTGCGATCGGGCGTGCAGAATTTGTCCGCGGCGACATGGTGAGCGACGGTACGATCGTGATAGACGTCGGAATCAACCGTGTCGACGATCCGGGCAGGAAGCGCGGGTATCGCATCGTCGGCGATGTCGCGTACGACGAGGTCGCGCCGAAGGCCTCGGCTATCACGCCCGTACCGGGAGGAGTTGGACCAATGACGATCGCCATGTTGCTGCAAAATACCGTTACCGCGTGCGAACGTATCACGCGTAGCCGGTAAGGGGAAATTGGTAAGACAAATTTGATGGTCGATGTTCAAAACCGCAACGACGAGCGCAACATTCCCCTTCAGAAAGTCGGAATTAAGAACCTGAAGTACCCGATCAAGGTGCTCGACAAACTCCAAAAAACACAGTCGACGGTCGCAACGGTGAACATGTACGTGAACCTTCCTCATCACTATAAAGGGACGCACATGAGCAGGTTCATCGAAGTGTTCGATCGCCACCGCGCAAATATCCTCATGCCGGAATTTCTTCTTATGCTACGCGACGTCCGTATCGCGCTCGAAGCCGAGCGTTCGTTCTGCGAACTCGAGTTTCCGTATTTCATCGAAAAAAACGCGCCTGTCTCCGGCCAGCCCAGCATGATGGAGTACACGTGCCGATACATCGGCGAGGAGTCGGAACAAGACCGGCAGTTTTTCGTCGGGATCGACGTACCGGTCGGTACGGTCTGCCCGTGTTCCAAGGAGATCAGCGCACGTGGTGCGCACAACCAACGCGGTACGGTACGGGTGACCGTTCAGTACGACTCGTTTTTTTGGATCGAGGACGTGATCGAGACAATCGAGTCTGCCGCCTCATCGGGATTGTACTCGTTGCTCAAGCGTGAAGACGAAAAATACGTCACCGAACACGCGTACGATCACCCGGTATTTGTCGAAGACGTCGTCCGGAACGTGTGCGTGAAACTCGAGACGCAAAACGAGTTCCCGTGGTTCAGCGTCGAGGCAGAGAATAACGAAAGCATTCACAACCACGACGCTTTTGCGTACGTCGAGCGTGGCCGGAGACCGAATCGGACCTTGTTCGACGCAACCGCTCTTTAACGGAAAGTCAACCGAGTATTTCGGAGGTAAAACATGGCACTCAATCGCGTCGCGAAATCCCCGGACATCGTACCGATCCGGAACATTCTTGTTTCGACAGCGGACAAAACCGGACTCGGCGAGTTCGTTTCGGGTGTTCTCGCGATCTGTCCCGGAGCGACCGTGTACTCTACGGGAGGCACGTTTGCACTCCTTGAAAAATCGGTCCCGGGGGCCAAACTCCGCACCGTCTCATCGTACACGGGACAACCGGAAATGCAAGGCGGGCTCGTGAAGACGCTCGATTACCGAGTTTATCTCGGCCTGCTCAGCGAGCCGAATAATCCCGACCATCTTCGGGACATCGAGCGCACAAATGCGATTACATTCGATATGGTCGTTGTGAACCTGTATCCTTTTATGGAACAAATCACGCGTTCGCCGGACGATCTCGAAGGCGCACGAGCCAACATCGATATCGGTGGGCCGTGCATGATTCGTGCGGCAGCGAAAAATTACCTGCGCGTTGCCTCGGTGACGTCGCCGAGTGTTTACGAGCAGATTATCACTGAAATGCGCGCTTCATCGGGAGGCGTGACACTCGCGACACGGTATCGTCTCGCGTGTTCTGCATTCCGGCACACCGCTGAATACGATGCGGCGATAGCGGGCTATCTCGCGAACGTTGATGCCCCCGGAGACGCCTACGAAATTTCATAACTTCATTCCCAGGAGGATGTCATGGCAACCGATCCAAAATCGCTAAAAAAAATGTACCGGACGATCCGGACGGACTCTTTTCCCCGGAAAGTGACCGTGACGTTCTCGGACGACGAAGGTGACCAGTCTTTGGTGTACGAAAAGGTCGAATGGGAGATCGCGGGCGAGAAGCGCGGGCTGCGGTACGGCGAGAATCCTGATCAGGAAGCCGCGTTATACCGGATGACCAACGGAAACCTGTCGCTCGGCGGCGTCGAGTCGGTTCAGTACGGGCGGTATCTTGCTTCGAACGCCGAGCTGCTCCTGTCGGGCAAACACCCCGGCAAAATCAACATCACCGACGCCGACTCGGCGCTAAACATCCTGCGATACTTCACCGATAGCCCGTGCGCGGTGATCGTCAAGCACAACAATCCGTCGGGGGTCGCGTTAGGAGATTCTCTGAACGAAGCGTACTCCCGCGCGTACCTCGCGGACAGAGTTGCCGCGTTCGGCGGCACGGTTGCGTTCAACCGGCCCGTCGACCTCGCGACCGCCGAAGCCGTGGCCGAGAGCTACTGCGAGGTCGTCGTAGCGCCGGATTTTGAGGACGGCGTGCTCGACTCGTTCAAAAAGTGGAAGAATCTCCGCGTGATGCGCATTGCAGACATCGACCGTCTCGCGGGTTTTGTCGGAGAGCGCGTGATCGACTACAAGTCGTTGATCGACGGAGGTTTGATCCTCCAGTGGTCTTTTGTCCCGCGTCTTATGTCCGACGAGGATTTTGTCCGCGCGAGTACCGAGTACAAAGGCGTCTCGTACACGATCGAACGTGATCCAACCCCTGACGAGATACGCGACATGCGATTCGGATGGCTGGTCGAGTCGGGAATCACAAGCAACTCGGTCATTTATGTGAAGAACGGCGCCACGGTCGGTATCGGCACGGGGGAGCAGGATCGAGTGGGTGTCGCCGAGATCGCGCGTGACAAGGCGTACCGGAAGACCGAGGACCGGATCTCGTGGCAGAAATTCGGCATCGCGTTCTCGAAGCTCGACGACGAGGACCGCCGGGCCGAGGTGCTCGCCGAGACTCGGAGTTCGCACGGCGGCCTCGCAGGATCGGTAATGATTTCCGATGCGTTTTTTCCGTTCCGGGACGGAGTCGACGTCGGTTTGAACGAGGGTGTACGCGCGGTCCTGCAACCCGGCGGTTCGATCCGGGACTTCGAGGCTGTCGAGGCGTGTAACGAACACGGCGCGACGATGGTCTTTACGGGGCAGAGAAGCTTCCGTCATTAACCGGATCATGGTATCCTAGCGGCGTCGTTCGGTGAACGATGGTTAGAATGGTACAGATCAACACAAAAATGGAACAAAAAAAGTCGTCGCTATGATCAAGTCGCTCATGCTCATTCTTTCTCTCCGCGGAGTTCGACTCAAACCCGTGGTTATCTCTCTGGCGGTTCTGCTCGGCGTCTTCGTCGTTGTATTCGCCTTCCGACCGATGGACACGCGACGCGGACGCGTCGACGCACGGCTCGTGGACGAGTTGCGGCGGCAAGAGCAAACTCTCGAGCTGATCAAACAGAACATGGTCGGAATCGTCGAAGACAATGCGGAGGTCAGGGCTGCGCTCGGTCTGCCTCAGCGTGAGTACCGACTCTCCGAGAGTCCGGGGCCGCCCGGTACGGTACACGATTCCGGCGGAGACGCGACCGCGTTTTTCCGCGCGGCAGAACGCCTCGTTGAACACCTCGACACCGTCACCGTTACACGCGTCCTGACGACGCTGTTCGATTCACCCGAGCTTGTCGCGTCGCTCGAGGCGGAAGATCTCGAGGTGACTCATTCGGGCCCTTCGGCAGAGATAGTTCACCAGGGCATACCGGTAATACACGTCTCCGCGAAGAGCGACATGATCGAGTGGCGTCCGATAACGGGAACGGCCGAGACCACGACACGAGACGTAAACGAGGCGACAACGTTTATTCGCCGCGTGGCGCCGGCGCTCCGACGCCACGCGACACACCTCGCTTCGCGTTCCCAAACCGTCGAGAGCATCCCGGCGCTCGCGACGATTTCCCGCGCTGCAGCCGAAGCCGGGATCACATTCGCGCAGGTTCACGCGACGCGCGCGGGAACGTTTCGGTCGGTCCACGCCGGGTCGAGATTGCTGTTCGAGACCGGCGTCGACGCGCGTACGGGTGAGTACCACGTCGGGTCGGACACCGCAGACGATACCGATGAGTACGTCGAGATGCTGCTCGCGCGAATCCGTTCGGCAGACACGCGATCCGCGGCCGAAATCGCGCGCGACCGCGCGATCGCCGAAGCGGAAAAAGTGTTCGCCGACAAGTCGTTTCAAGCGTTTCTTCGCGATCGCGGCATTTCGATCGCGACCGAACCCACGTTCTCGCAAAGGTACATTCTGTACAAACTGCGGTCAAACGGATCGGCCGTTGGGGCATTCGGGATTCGCCGTGACACCGGCGAGCTTTGGCTACTCGACGAGGACGAACTGCCGATCGCGTCGTTTACCGCGCTCGGCGTCAGCTTGAGTGAACCCGCGCGAATACCTGCGACCGTACGGGTTCCGGGTGCGCGGAATTTCTTGTTAGTGGGTACTCACGAAGGTTTGGCCGACAGCATCATGATCGCGCGCGCGGACCCTTCGGTCGAGGAGATCTCCGTATTGAGCATCCCCCGTGACGTGTACGTGCGCGGCAGAAAGCTAAACGCCGTGTACTCGGCGTACGGAGCCGATCGCTTCGCCGATGAGATTACTGAGATAGTTGGACTTGAGATCGATAACTACATCGTGATCGACATGATGGCGTTCGCCGAAGTGATCGATATCCTCGGCGGTGTCGAAGTGACGTTAACCGAGGACCTCGTCGATCCGTTGTACCGGACGAAGGATCACGGCGAGTGGGGCACTTTGTATCTCCCACGCGGCACTCACAATGTCAACGGCCTGCAGGCGCTGCGCGTAGCGCGCTCTCGCACGCTCGGTTCCGACTTCGAACGATCGCGACGCCAACACATAATCCTCGAAGGAATCCTTCTGCGACTTGGGGATCTCGGAAGCGCCGGTGTACGCCGGATGTATGATCTCGCCCATGTCTTCCACCGCCGGGTACAGACTAACTTGTCGCCGGCGCAGATGGTGCAGTACTTTCTTGCGTACCGCGACATGCCTCTCGCAAACAGGACGGTTATCGACACGACAAACGTCCTTTACGCGACGTATAGTAACTTGTATTATTCAGGTAGGAGTAAGGACGACGTTGCCGATCATGCTCTTGGCGCGTGGATACTCCTGCCGGAGTCGAACGACTGGAATGTCGTGCGACGGTTTGTTCGTAATTGGATTTCAGGAGAACGAACATGAATGAAATGGTCCCGAGAGAACAGCTTGTCGAGGTCGGAACTCGAGGGGTCGGAGGTGTCGCCGGCGGCGCGGTTGCTTTGCTTCTTGGGCGGGTCGTTACGATCATACCGGTCGTCGGAAACGTGGCATCGTCGCTTCTCGGTTTGGTGGGTATTGGACTGCTGGGATACGGTGCGTACAACGTGTATAAGTTTATCCGCGGGTTGAAAGCCCGCTCGTGATCAAAAAAGCTCACTAATCCCGACAGGAGGCTCCGATGCCGTGGAAATTGATTGTTTTTCTTATCGCGCTTGGTCTGGTAGTCGCGTTTGCCGGCTTCAATCTCGGCCATACATCGGACATTTCGTTCGGGTTTTATACCTTCGTGGAAGTCCCGATATTTATAAGTGTATTTGTCGGTTTCTTCGTCGGGTGTTTGATAACACTTCCGATTGCCGCGACTTCGCGATTCAGAGCGAAGCATCGTACGCCGAAAATCAAGAAGAGCCATGGCAAGAACAACACCGAAGCGGCAGACGACTTCATCGAAAAAGACACGGGGCACAACGTACCGTAGGTCTTCTCTCGAATCTACCTTTCGATTCGCACGATTCATAACGACCAAACTGCGTCGGCGCGGTAGATCGCGAGCAATAGTCTGGCTCGCCGTTCTGTTACTCGGCACGCCGGCGATCGCGCCGGCCGAGACGGCGCGCGACGAGCTGCGAAGAATTCTTGTGAAGCTGGAAAGCCCCGACCTCACCGAACAGCTCGCAGAACGGTACGGAACGCTTCTGATCTCGGCGTTACACGCATCGACCACACCTTCGTTCGCCTTTGAAGTGGTCGAGAGATTTGTGGACCAAACGCCCGTCGCCGATCGCGCGGGCGTCTATCGCGCGGCAGCCGAACTCGCGGAGTTGACAGGCGACTATGAGCGTGCGGCAAAGTACTTCGCCGCGACTTTTGAGCACTCCGAAAGCCGCGACCCGGCCGATGCACTTGCC
>PXBQ01000122.1 GCA_003566875.1 Spirochaetaceae bacterium
CGAACGCGAGACCGCACTCGAGTCTCGAGAGCTCGCGTTGCGCGAGAAGCGTCTCGCGGAGTTCGACGCGTTTTCGGCAGATGCACGCAGAACGCTCGAAAACTTGGTACGCGAAATTCGCGAAGGCGAGTTGAGCCGCGAGAAAATGCGCAAAGCCAAGCAGTTTATCGAAGAACTCTCTACGGTAACAGACGCCGAGAAGCACGATATCGAAGTCTCCCGTCGACGACGCAAGATCAAGAAACCCTCTCGGCCCACCGAGATAGACGTCGGAGTAGAGGTTGTCGTCACTTCGACTGGACGGCGCGGGAAGGTGATCCGAGCCGACCGTGGCGGGAAATGGGTGGTCGAGACCGGAAGTATGCGCGTTACGCTTCACGCCGACGATCTTGAGACGGTGGTTCCCCGAAAACCCGATAAACCCGACGTGCAGATCGCCGGATTCTCGCCTGCGCAACCCGCGGTCGGCGAACTCGATCTTCGCGGTATGCGTCTCGACGAGGCTATCCACAGACTGCAGACTCAACTCGATTCGGCGATTTTGAGCGGACTCGCATTTTTCGGTGTGATTCACGGAAAGGGAGACGGCGTCCTCCAGAAGGGCATCCGCGAGTTTCTCAAGGAATCGCGCAGCGTCGAGTCATTTTCGTACGCACCTCCGGAGGACGGAGGGTACGGGAAAACCATCGTTCGTTTGGGCTCGTAGAGCGCACGGACGTTATGTACGATTTTCACCGTTCGTCTCTTGCCGACGAAGGGTTTTATCGGTACCATCTCGGCGTGAAGCTCGGAAAACTTTCGTTCCTCTTAGGTCTCGTTCTCGCTCTCTCGTCGTGTCTCTCGACCGAGACGAGCATCTCGGTCTCTGCCTCGGGAGCCGGCGAGATCCGGTACGAGTACTCAATCTCCGCCGACGCGGTGTACCTTGGGGTTTTCGACCGCGATTCGAGTATTCTCACTATTCCGGTCCATCGATCGGACTTCGAAACCATGGCGCGGCTATCGGAGGACCTCGAGCTGCGCTCGTACGCGATGAGCGAGCGCGACGGACGCATTCGGGTCGTCGCGGATTTATCGTTCACGTCGATCGATGGCTTCAACGCCGCGTACAACCGTGGACGAGACTCGTTGATACTCGATGGAACCGAATCGAGCGGGTCCGCGAGACTTCGCATTTTTGGCGGGTTCGGCGAGCCCGTCGACCGAACGTTTCAAGAATTTGCCTCTCAGACCGCCGAGTCTCTCGCGTACTCCTTGAGGCTTCCGGGACCGGTCTTGTCCACAAATCACGGCGAGTACTCGGGACGAACAGCTTTTGTCCGGTTCTCGATCGAGGAACTGCTCGAGACGACCGAGCCTGTCGATTGGATCGTCACGTGGTGACGACTCCCGACAATCATTTTGCCGGTTCGCCTCGGGGTTTCCGGTAGCCCGACCTTGAAATGCGCACGGACGTCTAGTACAATACGACGGTTCGAGGACTATTGATTCTTTTAGTAAGGAAAACACGATGGATGCCCAGTTGCAGGAAGTAATCGACAAGATCAAAGCCGAAGGAATCCGGACGGCGGAGGAGCGGCGCGATGAAATCGTGAAATCGGCCGAAGAAGACGCGCGCCGCATACGAAAAACAGCCGAGGACGAAGCCGCACGAATCGTAGAGGAAGCAAGAGCCGAGGCAGAGAAGACGCGGGAGGCCGGGGAGGCCGCGCTCCAACAGGTGGCTCGTGACGTCGTCATCGGCGTGCTCGCCGAGATCGACGGCGTGTTCCGGTCGTTGATCGATGCTGCCGCGCGCGACGGACTTTCGGGTGAGAAACTCGAAGACGTGATCGTCTCGGTCGTCTCGGGCTGGAATGTTGCCGAAGGCGCGATTCTTCTGAGCGATGGTGATGCAAGGAAGATCGAAGCGGGGCTGTTGAAAAAAATGAGCGAGACTCTCAAGACCGGCATCGATATTCGCCCGTTCCCCGGAATCACCGCGGGCTTTCGGGTGAGCGAACGCGGCGGAACCGCGTACTACGACTACACGGCCGACGGAATCGCGGACGTTCTTGCCGAACGCCTATCGCCGCAGCTTGAAGCTATTCTTCGTTCGGCGACTCGGAAATCATGACTCAACGTCACGCGTTCCGGGCACAGATCATTTCGACGACGAAGGACGGATAACGGATGAGCGGGTACTACTATCTGATGGCTTCGCAGCCGTATATCTCGTTCGATTCGGAGGTATTTCCCGAACCACTCGCGTTTCTCGCTCAGTGCGGCGAGTGGATGACCGATTCCGATCTTGCGGCGATCCGAGCCGTTGTTATCGGTGATCGGTCCGAGCAACCCACAAAAGCCGAGATATCCGCAAGGGCCGAGAACCGGGCGGTAGCCTCGTGGAATCGATTCGAAGCGGGCATTCGGAACGTTCTCGTCCAAACGCGTGCGGAAAACGTCTCAAGAGACGGATGGCGGTATATCCGTCGTGACGACTCCGACGAGCAGATCCTGCCCGAGCACTCTATCCTTGAACTCGTGAAGACCGCAGCCGGTCACGACTCACCGCTCAGATCGGAACTGGACCTCCTGAGAATCCGATGGGCATTCATCGAGGAACTCATCGTCGGCCATTACTTCGACGTCACCGCAGCGATCGCGTACGCCGTCAAGTTAGTGATCCTGGAACGAAAAGCCGTGTTCGACACCGACCGGGGGGCCGAACGGTTTCATGCCGCGTACGTTGCGGTTCGATCACCAGACAATACCGCCGCGCGAAGCGCAGCCATAGAGAAAAACGAACCTCACGAATCGACACCGGAATCAGATATGTGGAGCAGAGAATGACGGAAGCTACAGGGAAGGTTGTCGGCGTAAACGGAAATATGATCAGCGTCGACGTTGCCGGGAATATCGCACTGAACGAGGTCGGATACGTTCGACTCGGCGATAGCCGCTTAAAAGCCGAGGTTATCCGGATCAGGGGGAGTCGCGCGGAGCTGCAGGTTTTCGAGATGACGCGCGGAATAGGGATAGGCGACGAGGTTGAATTCTCACACGAGTTGCTCGCGGTTCAGCTGGGACCCGGGTTGCTCGGTAAGGTCTACGACGGGCTCCAGAATCCACTTCCGGAGCTCGCCGAGAAATGTGGCTTCTTTCTCGATCGCGGCGTGTATCTTGATCCATTGCCACGCGCCCAAAAGTGGGAGTTCACGCCAAAGGCCGCAAAAAACACGAGAGTTTCGGCCGGCGACACGATAGGAACCGTACCCGAAGGGATCTTTGAGCACCGGATCATGGTGCCGTTTTTTCTACCCGGTGAGTACACCGTTGCCTCGATCGTCGAGAAAGGAGCGTACTCGATCACCGATACGGTCGCCGAGCTCGTTTCACCCGACGGTACGACGATACCCGTCACGATGGTTTTCGAGTGGCCCGTAAAACGGCCGATCACCGCGTACACGAATCGACGTCGTCCGACCGAGCCGATGATCACAAAGGTTCGATTGATCGACACGTTCTTTCCGGTCGCTCTCGGCGGAACGTACTGTATTCCCGGTCCGTTCGGCGCGGGAAAGACCGTACTTCAACAGATCACGAGCCGCCACGCAGAAGTCGACATCGTTATCGTCGCGGCGTGCGGCGAGCGCGCGGGTGAGGTCGTCGAGACTCTCGTCGAGTTTCCCGAGTTGACCGACCCGAGGACCGGCAGATCGCTCATGGAGCGCACGGTTATCATCTGTAACACGAGCTCGATGCCGGTCGCCGCGCGCGAGGCGTCGGTATACACCGCCGTCACGATCGCCGAGTACTACCGGCAGATGGGTTTGAACGTTCTGCTGCTCGCCGACTCGACGTCGCGGTGGGCGCAGGCGATGCGGGAAATGTCGGGACGTCTCGAGGAGATTCCCGGCGAGGAAGCGTTCCCGGCGTATCTCGAGTCGGTCATCGCGGGCTTTTACGAGCGCGCGGGAGTCGTCGAACTGCGCGACGGCAGCGTCGGCTCGGTAACGATCGGCGGAACCGTAAGCCCGGCGGGCGGCAACTTCGAGGAGCCGGTAACGCAGGCGACGCTCAAGGTCGTCGGAGCGTTCCACGGTTTGTCACGCGAGCGTTCCGACGCACGAAAATACCCCGCCATCCATCCACTAGACTCGTGGAGCAAGTATCCCGGCGCCGTTGAACCCGAACTCACGGAGTACGCGCGGAAGGTGCTGTTCAACGGAAACGAAGTCGGGCAGATGATGAAGGTCGTCGGCGAGGAGGGCACGAGTCTCGACGACTTCGTCGGGTACCTCAAGAGCGAGTTTCTCGACGCGATCTACCTACAGCAGAACTCGTTCGACCCGGTCGACGCCGCGGTCCCGACCGAGCGGCAACGGCACGTTTTCAAGTTGATTTTCCGCGTATTCAGCGGCCGTTTTAAACTCGCGACCAAGGACGAAGCGCGAACCTTGTTCAACGAACTCCAGTTGAAGTTCCGCGACTGGAACGGTGCGGAGTGGAACTCGGACGATTTTTCGAGAATCGAGACCGACATCAACGCGGCGCTCGACGCGTCGATCGAAGGCATCGAGCACGACGCGGAAAGCCTTGTCGCGCAAACCCGGAAAGCGGAGTAACCAGCATGCGAAAGGTGTACAACAAGATCGAGGAAATATCGGGCAACGTCATCACGGTCGCGGCCGATGGGATCCGATACGGCGATCTCGCGGTCGTGACCTCGCGGTACGGCGAGTCGCTCGCCGAGGTTATTCGGCTGTCAGGGGAAAAGGTTTCGCTCCAGGTGTTCTCGGGGGGACGCGGCGTCTCGACGGGCGACGAGGTCAGGTTTCTCGGACACCCGATGCAGGTTTCTTTCTCCGACAACCTGCTCGGGCGCATCTTCGACGGTGGTGGCCGACCCCGAGACGGCGGTCCGGCACTTCACGAAGACCTGATCGAGATCGGCGGACCGTCGGTTAACCCGTCAAAACGAATTATCCCGCGGAACATGATCAGGACCGGAATCCCGATGATCGATCTCTTCAATACGCTCGTCGAGTCGCAAAAACTCCCGATCTTCTCGGTGTCCGGTGAGCCGTATAATCCGCTTCTCGCGAGAATCGCGATGCAGGCGGAGGTCGATATCATTGTTCTCGGCGGTATCGGGTTGAAGTACGATGACTATCTGTACTTCCGCGAGACGCTCGAGAGTGGAGGCGCGCTCTCGAGAACGATCTTCTTCGTTCACACCGCCTCGGACCCGATCGTCGAGAGTTTGCTCGTTCCGGATATCAGCCTCGCGGTCGCCGAGAAGTTTGCGCTGCAGGGAAAACGAGTGCTTGTCCTGTTGACCGATATGACGAACTTCGCCGACGCGATGAAAGAGATCGCGATCACGATGGAGCAAGTCCCGTCGAACCGTGGGTACCCGGGTGATCTTTACAGTCAGCTCGCATCGCGGTACGAAAAGGCCGTCGACTTCAACGGCGCGGGATCGATCACGATTCTCGGCGCGACGACGATGCCCGGCGACGATGTGACGCATCCTGTTCCTGACAACACCGGCTATATTACTGAAGGACAGTACTATCTGCGCAACGGACGGATCGAACCGTTCGGCTCGCTGTCGCGGTTAAAACAGCTCGTCAACGATTCGACGAGATTGGATCACCGTGCGATTATGGACGGTATGATCAAGCTGTACGCGGCGTACAAGGAATCGCTCGAGAAAAAATCGATGGGTTTCCGGATGTCGGAGTGGGACAGCAAACTGCTCGCGTACGGCGAGATATTTGAGCGCGAGATGATGGACCTATCGGTGAACATACCTCTTGAACGCGCGCTCGATCGCGGATGGGAAATACTCTCGGAGTGTTTCGAGCCCGCCGAGACCGGGCTTCGTACCGAACTGATCAAGGAATTCTGGCCGACGAAGGAGTGACGGGTGGCTGCAGTCAAGCTGACGAAAAACGAGCTCAAGAAACAGAAGGACTCGTTAAAACGGTATCAACGCTACCTCCCGACTCTTCAGTTGAAGAAACAACAGCTGCAGATGATGATTCGTCAGGTCGAGATGAAACAGGCCGAGACGCAGTCGCTTCGTGACGACGCGTACGACAACCTCCGAGAGTGGATCGCGGTGTTTGGCGAGAACGTCGGCATCGAGGCTCTCGTGTCGGTGCAAAGCATCGAAGTCGAGAGCGGCAACATCGCGGGAATCGATATACCGGTATTCGCCGGTATCGAGTTTGACGTCGCCGAGTACGATCTTTTCAGCACGCCGCTTTGGGTCGATGCGGGCATCGAGAAAATCAAGGAACTCGCGGCGATCGACGCCGAACTAGAGGTTCTCGAACGCCAACGCGAGTTACTCGCGGACGAGCTTCGCATCACGACCCAGCGCGTGAATCTCTTCGAAAAAGTGAAGATCCCCGAGACCCAGGAGAACATCAGGGTGATCCGGATCTACCTCGGGGACCAACAGACGGCTGCGGTGGTTCGCGGGAAAATGGCAAAAAACAAAGTAGTAAGGGCGTCGTAGTCTATGATTATCGAGATGAAAAAAATAACGGTCGTCTCGCCCGCCGACGACCGCGATGACACAGTGCGACAGATGCGCCGTTTGGGCGTGCTTCACATAAACGCATCGCGTATAGCCGTGGCCGATACCGACGATCTCATCCGAAAGAAGGCCCGATTCGAGCGAGCGCTTGCGGTAATACCGGAAGCCGAAGGACCGGAGGAAGACGCCGAGGCCGGCGACGCCGACGAAATGGTCGACGCGGTACTCGCCCTCGGTGAAGAAAGACACGAAATCCACGAGCAAATTTCTCAGTTGAAGCGAGAAGAAAGCCGAATCGCACCGTGGGGCGAGTTCGTTCCGGCCGATATCGAGTTCCTGCGCAACAACGGCGTGACGATTACGCTGTTTTCCGCTCCGCGACGCGAGCTCGCATCGTTCGAAGGACGGTATCTCGAAATCGGAGGCGATAAGAACACGGCTCGCTGCGCTTCGATCACGCTTCGCGACGAGGACACGCCGAATTTCGAGAGCATTCCGGTTCCGGCCGCCGGACCGAGCGAGCTCCGCGGGCGCATCGAAGAGCTCATCACGCGGCTCGGCGAAATCGAAAACGAGCTCTGTGAGACGATCGAAAACCGCACGGTAATCGAATCGGCGATCACGGATATTGATGAGGAAATTGAACTCCGATCGGTCTCGTCGCAGTTTCAAGGCGACGAGCAGTTGTCGTACATTACGGGGTTCGTGCCGGTGAACTCGCTCGATACGACGCGTGAGTACGCAAGACAGGCCGGTTGGGGCATTTTGATTCAGGATCCCGATCCCGATGATGAGCCGCCGACTCTGATCAGAAATCCGCGATGGGTCCGCATAATACAGCCGGTTTTCGATCTCTTGGGAACCGTGCCCGGGTATCGGGAACTCGACATCAGCTTCTGGTTTCTGATCTTTTTCACGGTGTTCTTCGCGATGATCATCGGCGATGCCGGCTACGGGGGCATTCTGCTCGCGGGCTCGATCTACGCGGGCGTCAAGGCAAAGAGGGCGAAAAAACCGGTTTCGACCGGGGTCATTCTTCTTTCGGTCCTGAGTGTCGCGACGATCGTGTGGGGCGCGGTCACCGGTACATGGTTTGGATCCGAGCGTATCGCGCGTTCACCCGTGTTGTCGTGGGCGATAATCGACGAGATCGCGATTTTTGAACCGCGAAGCGCGGCGAATGTGCAGTGGCTCTGTTTTGTCTTGGGCACCGTACACCTCACGATAGCCCACGTCTGGAGCTTCCTGCGTGCGGTCCGGTCGCGGCCGAGAATCCGCGCAATCGAACAACTCGGTTGGCTCTCGATGGTGCTTGGTCTTTACTACTTGGTCCTGAGCCTGGTGCTCGGAACCGAACGATTCCCGATGCCGGATTACGCGCTCCCGATGATCATCGGCGGGTTCGTCGCGGTACTTCTTTTTTCGGGACAGGAGGCGGGTAAGGGATTCGTGAAGGGGGTCGTCTCGGGAGTCGCAAACTTCATGCCGAACGCGCTCAACAGCATAAGCGCGTTTTCGGATATAATCTCGTATATTCGGCTGTTTGCCGTCGGCCTTGCGACGGTCGAGATCGCCAAAAGCTTCAACAGCATGGCGGCCGGGACCGGTGACGGGCTGTTCGGGATTGCCACGGCGGTCATTATTCTTTTCGTCGGGCACACGTTGAACCTCGCGATGGCGGCGCTTTCGGTCGTCGTCCACGGAGTTCGGTTGAATATGCTGGAGTTTTCCGGTCATCTGGGAATGGAATGGAGCGGTGAAGCGTACCGCCCTTTTAGAGAACACATTAATGAGGAGACACAGGAATGAATTTCGGGTTGATCGGTATAGGCGCGGCACTCGCTTTCGGCGCTATTGGATCCGCTATCGGAGCGGGTAGCGCAGGCATGGCCGCGATCGGCGCGTGGAAGAAGTGTTTTGTCCAGAACAAGAAAGCCCCGTTTATGCTCATCGCGTTCGTTGGAGCGCCGTTGACG
>PXBQ01000299.1 GCA_003566875.1 Spirochaetaceae bacterium
AACGGTCTTGCAATCGATACACATCAAGGCGTACGGAATCGCAAGCAGTCGTTCTTCGGGAATTTTCTTGCCGCACTTCATGCAGAGACCGTACTTTTCGTTCTCGACTCGCGACAGTGCCGCGTCGATCAACCGGAGGCGTTTCACCTCCTGCGCCCCAATCGCCTCGATCGTGCGCCGGTCGATATCGTCGGCAGCTATATCGACAAGATCCTTGGGGTTGATTCCCTCGACGATCTCTTGGAACTCGGTGTTCTCCGCGATAAGATTGTCGATGATACTCTTTTTCAGCTCGATCAAAGCGGTCTTCATTCTCTCGGTAAACTCTCTATCCATTCGGCAAACCTCCGCCACGAATTAAAGCAGACACTGTACGGATAAACAGACAAGTGTCAAGTAACAAGCCACGTGTGCCGTCCAATTATTCGGCGCCGCCACGACGTTTGGGACAGAAGAATCATCTGCCTGACGCTACACCGGTTCGCTGAGTTGACAGGCTGTACGCGGTTCGACTAATATAATAAGAATATTTTTGGTCGACCATTCCCGGTACATGAACGCCGAAAACGAGCGAAAAAGGAGAATACGTGGCGAAAGAAGAAGCCATTGAAGTTGAAGGAATAGTCAAGGAATCGCTACCGAACACGATGTTTCGTGTTGAACTCAAGAATGGGCATTTGATCCTGACACACCTCTCGGGAAAGATGCGGAAGCACTACATTCGCATCGTGCCCGGAGACAAAGTCAAGGTAGCTCTCTCGCCATACGATCTCACCCGTGGCCGCATCATCTACCGCGAACGATAATTTTTGAAGTCCCCCGGGGGTTTTGTCCGCTTCACCCTCACCCACGTCGCACCGGTTCCGCCTTCGTCGCGACCGGGCGTGCCTGTCTCGCCCGCGCACGGATGCCGTTCGAGTATTCGCCGAACAGCGTCGCGCAATACGCCTCCACTGTCGGAGTGGTTACCCTTACCGTGAATCACCAACACCTTCTTCATTCCCGCGCTCGCGCATCGGCGGAGAAATCGGTCGATCATCAGCTCGCTCTCGGTTACCGTCAGACCGTGAAGATCAAGAATGTCGTCGGTCGGCAGGCGCTTGAGCGCGACCCGCGGTTCGTGCGGAGAGGCAACGCTCTCTTCTTTTCCCTCGGGAGGGTTATGCCGGAGGTACTCCTCCATGAACTCGAAAAAACTCGTGTCGCCTGGCTTCATCTTTTCCTTCGATTGGTCAGAACCGATGCGGACTCTACCCATCCGGAGATGCCGTAACCGGTCCGTATCAAGAAAAACTGCTCGTGTTCGGAATCGATCGTCACGGCGGTTCCGGCCGGCAGCGAGTGCCACAACTCCGTGTCGTCCGCAGGTACACGTTTGAGTTCAAGATCGGATTCCGCGACGACCGCGATGTCCGATCGAACCAGCCGCGCACCAAACGGAACCAGACCCGCTGCGCCGATCGCCACGGTAAGAAAGAAAACGCCGGCCGCGACATACCCCCCCCGCGTCCTATGAATCGCGGCAACACAAAAAACACACGCTATCGTAAACGCGATCGCGAGCAGCAAGACCGAGTAGTCCGGGTGCACAAAGGACCGAATCTCCACTTGCCGCTCCAGACCAACGTACGACTCGACCGTCGACAGCGCGCGTCGTGCGTCGCCAAAGTGTGGATTCGCCGTAAGCGCCCGCCGCAGAGAGTACACCGCTTCGGCGGTATCTCCGAGCGAGAACGCCGCAACCCCACGGTTGTACCAGACGCCGACGATGTCCGGTGATTCGCGGACGATCTCGTCGTAAACCCGGAATGATTGCTCTATCTCATCCGCGGACCACAAGATATACGCGGAATTCAAGGCCGAGTCGTCGAGCTCGGGGGCGCCGAGAGCGAGGAAAAAGACAGCGAGTGAGAAAATCCCCGCGCGTTTTCGCCGCGATCGCACAAAGAGCGCTACAAACACCGCCACAGCCCCCGGAAGCAGGAAAAGGTACGTAACCGGCCTCCGGTATACGTTCAACGGTTGAACAGCCTTAACGCCTTCAGCGTCGAGCACGTGTAGCGTCTCGGGTGCGGCGCTTTCAGACAAGGTCCCGGCGCCCGATACCGAGACGGTGAACGATCGGCTGGGGATTGTGCGCACGACTCCAGTCGCTCGTTCGACGTATGAAAACGATTCGACGCGAACCGTGTATTCACCGCCGCGCGTCGGCGTAACCCGGTAGGTCTTTTGTCGTGATCCCGCGTACCCGGCCTCGTTTGGTGAAAACCGGGAGACGTCGCCGGCCTCGGTGACGATTGTTCCGTCGGCTTCGATTCCCGGCATGCGGAGAAACTCGAGGTTTCCGGTTCCTTCGACGGTGAGAGTCACGACGCTCGATTCACCTTCGACCAATTCCGTGGTGTCGATCATCGCGGAGTACAAGAAATTCCCGACGGCGCCGGTTCCGCGAACGGTTTCGGGAAGCGCTTGAACCGCAATGGTTATCGCGGGGGCGGTCCTCGTGTACCCGGCGCTCCGCACCTGTGCCGCCGGCACCGTCACGTTCCCGGCCTGCGACGGGGTGAAAAGGAACGCCGCGATCGGCACGTCGAGTAGCTCAAACTCGCCGATGGTCTGCGACCGAATCGTTCCGATCCCTTGGACCTCCTGAAAAAGGCCCGAGGAAGGCGGGGTCACTGTGATGGTATCGGGAAAGAGAAACGACCGTGTATCTCGCATCTCGAGAAAAAGCGAAATCGTCTGCCCTTCAAAAGGACTGTAGTCGGCGGCGCGCCACGCGGCGTCGAACGGAACGCGGGTCGGATCGTTCCGCTCGGACACCTCCACAACAAACGGTTCCGTCCGGACGATCTGTTCCGATGTCACGATTTCAACGGACGGGAAAACTGCCCGACCGGGTTCCCTGCCCGAGTAGGCAAACGCGATCCTGACCGACCCAGCCTGGACGGAAATGTCGGGGCCGGCCAGGTACGTCAGAACTCTCGGGGTATCTACAGAACCGACTCGAATATCATCGGGTGACAGACCCTCGACAAAAACCTCGATCGAAAGTCGTGCACCTTGAGCGATCCGTCGATTCGAAACGCGCATCTCGGGTTCGAACGCGTAAGCGCTCGGGAAAGCGATTAGGACCAGTGCGACGAATGCAGCGGTTCGGCCTACCAATCGTTTCCTCCAACGGGCTCCTCGATCGCATCGGTCGCAATCCATTGCCGTCCCTCCCTCCTGCGCATGTACTCCAAAATACGCGCCGCCTCTTCACCCGATACCTCGGGACGCGCCTGCGTCTCAGTCGGTCGAACGGCCTGCGCCTGTTCGCCCGCGGTCATGCGCTGAAAAGCGAGTTCGACGTTGATTTTCGCGTCGAGATCCTGCGGCGCAAGCCGCAAAGCGCGACGAAACTCGGCGTACGCATCTGCGTATCGTCCCATCTCAAAAAACAAAACACCACGGTTGAACGATACGCCGAACTGGATCTGAATGTCGTCGAATTCCGCGATATCGTCCCATGTCCGAAGCGCGGCTTCGGTCTCTCCGAGCGCATGGTACACGTTCCCGAGGTTGTAAAGAATCCACTGCGTCGAGTGTTCCTGATCGAGCGCTTCGAGATACCGAACAATTGCCGCTTGGTACTCTCCCCTGCTGAACGAGTAATTCCCGCGGAGTACGCTCCAGTACGGCTCGACTACCCCACAGCTCGAAAAAACAAGACTCGTCGTGAGGATCAGAATATATTTCGCCATCGTACAGCTCTCACTCCCATCGCGACCATCAGCGACACCAATGCGATTACAAGGAACAATCGATACCGTCCTACTGGAGCCAATCGAAAACCCTCACTCACGCGCCTACCGTACATCGACCTTATCTCACCGATTATCCGCGCGAACGCGTCGGTGTCACCGACCGGAATGTACGTCGCACCGGTCAGCTCGGCGATCCGCCTGAGTAAGTCACGCTCAAGGCGAGAGATAACGACATCGTCCGATGCGTCGCGAAGAAGCTCCCCACTCGGCAAACGAACCGTCGACCCGTCGAGCGTCCCGATTCCTATCGTGAAAATCGGGACCCCGCGCTCGGCCGCTGTCGTTGCCGCACCGAACGGCGTTCCGTGCAGGTTTTCGCCGTCGGACAAAACGATGATCGCCCGATGCCGGTCGGTCCCCGCGGGAAACGCCGCGAGCCCCTCGGCGATGCCGACTCCGATGTCGGTTCCCGGCGCGGCGATGATCGTCGGGGCCAATGCCCCAAGAACCGAATCAACCGCCAACGTATCCGGAGTCATCGGAATCAGCCTTAAGGCAGTCCCCTTGAACGCGACCAAAGCAAACCGAGACTCCGGGAACTCTTGGATTACGCCCCGGATCACGTCGCGTGCACGGTCGAGACGACTCGGCCGGATGTCGTCGGCAAGCATACTCCACGATACGTCGACCACGAAAGCGACGTCGAGGCCGCTGCGATCCTCTTCAACGGGCGCGGTGCCCCACGCGAACTCGGCGATCGCAAAAATCCCCGCAGCGAGCGCCAACAGGAATAGCAACGAAGAAAAAAACCACTTCACGACAAGAACGTTCGCGACATCGATCTTGCGCCACATTCCCGTGACGAGTTCGATCTCTTCGCGGTGACGAACGAACTGTGCAAATAACACGCCGGCGACAGGTATTAGCGCGAGCAGAAGCCACAAGACCGCGGGGTACGCCGGGCTCATACGATCTCCCCGAGCGCGATCTTTCTCACGACAAACTCGGCAAAAATCAGGCAGAGTCCGACGATTATGAGAATACGGTGCCGCGGTCGCGTGTGAACCTGCACGCGTGAACGACGTTCGATGGTTTCGAGCGAATCGATCGCATGCAGGATCGCGTCGAGACTGCCACCACTCGCGGCGTGAAAATAGACTCCGCCGGTCGCCTCGGCGATCCATCTCAACTGCGATTCGTTGAACGATTCAGTGATCCGCCCGCGGTAGGTTTGCCCCGTGTTCGGATTCGTGAACTCAAGTGCAATCTCGCCCTCTGTACCGATTCCGATCGTATAAACACGGACTCCCAAATTTGCCGCGACGCGTGTAGCTGTCTCGGGAAGGATTTCACCCGCGTTATTGACGCCGTCGGTGAGCAGGATAATAACACTCTCACCGCCGTCCGCTGCATCGAGGTGTAGAGTTGCTAGCGCGATTCCCATTCCGATCGCCGTACCGTCGCCGAGTTGCATGATCTGAATCGTGTCGAGGGCCTGCAAAACGGTTCGGTAATCGAGCGTCAACGGTGCGCGAAGAGCCGCTTCGCGAGCAAACGAGACGATCCCGACGGGATCGTTCTCGCGTCGCGCGATGAATCGCCGAATCGTCTCACGCGCGGACTCAAACCGGTTGATCGGTCCGACGTCCTCCGCTCCCATCGTCGGCGACTCGTCGAGCACGAACATTATGTTCACCCCGGGTGTGAGGTACACCCGTTCGCGGTGCACCGAGACGGGGCCGGCGAGCGCAACGATCCAGAGAACCACGCCGACCCAGTACGCGACGATCGCACAGACGTACACGACGTACCGAGCCAAAAACGGCGGTGAAAACCCGCCTGAATTCCAAATTTCAAACGGAACGGTAATCTTTCCTCCGCGGTTTCGTCGGAAATGGCGAAAATACGCGAGCGCGGGAACGAGAATAAGCAGCAGCAGATACGCCGGTTGTTCAAACACCCACACGTTTGGCCTCCTCGCGCTCACGCCGACGAGTCTCGATTGTCCCGATCACGCGCCGCAGCGTCACGAGATCAGAATTTTTTCGTTCGACCGATGCACGCCGATGCGCGAACTTCACGAGATCGCCGTACCGGAACACGTCCATGATCGCCGCGATATCGTCGGAGTCGAGAGTGGACCGGAGAATTGCGCCGATCTCTCCGGTTGTCGCGGAGAGATAGTCTTGTCCGAGACGCCGAGTGAGGTACAGCCGGGACTCCTCGAGTAACCGAATGTAGAACCGGCGACCGTCGAGATCGCCTTTCTGTTCGTGCAGAACTCTCAAAGCGCGCATCGCTCGACGATACGGCAGCACGGTTCGGTATTTTTCCCAAAGTTTGGCAGCATTCCGTCTTCCCCACGTCACGACAAGCAGCACGAAAGCGGGGAAAAACAACAGTATCCCGAGCAGGATTGCGATCCGCGCGCGCGTGGTTGGGACCAGGAGTTGTGGTTTGATAGACGCGATCTCGGATCGTCCGTCGGCGATCGAAGACACGAATACGTTTAGATCCCCAACCGTGATGCCGCCGAGGTCGATCATAGGGATCGTCAACGTACCGGGTTGGAACGCGGTAAACATTATCCGGATGTCGTGTTCGGGGGCGCGGTTGACGATACGGATATCGTGAATGGTGCCCCACGAAACCTCCGGGCGCTCGACGGGTTCTCCCGGGATCGTATCGCCGGTCGGGCGTATCGTCGTCCGCATCTCGACGCGGTCACCTACGTAGTACACGCGCGGCAGAAAAACGGTGCGGACCACGACGTATTCCGCGTCGAGCACGCCGACGGCGCCGAGCAACACGACAATCGATACGAGCAGAACCTTCACCGGCGTCCCCTCGCCCGGAAAAACTGAATGAGCCGCATCGCGGGGTCATCGGTTGTGTCGATCTCAATAGTCGCGACGCCGGCGCGCCGGCAGTCGTGCCGCCACTGACGCCGAGTGCTTTCCCAGTACTCGCGATACCGTCGGCGAAAGCGGCGCGACGCGCCGAACGCGGGGATGCTGCGCCCGCTCTCGGGGTCCTCGACGTGAACCAATCCGACGCGTGGGAACTCGCGATCGAGCGGATCGTCGATCCGCACCGCTATCACATCGTGTCTGCGCGCGAGCAACGCGAGATCCCTCCAGTAACCGCCTGTCTTGAAGTCGGAAATAACGATACAGATGCCACGACGTTTCATAGTGTCGAGAGTCACGCGCAGCGCGAGTGCGAGATCGGACCCGCGTCCCTCCGACTTTCGGACGACGGACGTCTGGATCACGCGATTGGCGTGGTTTCGTCCTTTAGCCGGCGGGATCCAGCTCTCGATCTCATCGGAAAAAAACAAACCACCGACCTTGTCGTTATTGTGCGCCGCCGCATACGTGATCAACGCGATCACAAGAGTCGCGACGTCCTTCTTGTTAATCTCTCCCGCTCCGACTTCAAGCGACGCCGAGACGTCGGCGATCAGAAATACCGTCAACTCACGCTCTTCCTTGAACGTCTTGAGGTACGCGCTCCCAAGACGCGAACTCACGTTCCAGTCGATGAGACGCGCGTCGTCGCCGTCGACGTAACTACGCACCTCGTCGAACTCGATTCCCGGGCCACGAAAGACCGAACGGTAGTTTCCCGAAAGCAACGAATCGACGAGTTTCGGCGAAACGATCTTGAGTCGTTTGATCCGCGCGGCGAGGCGCGCCATTTCCGAACGCGTGGCCATGACTACGGAACGGGCACGGCCGAGAGCAGATGGTTGACAACATCGTCGGTCGTCAACTCCTCCGACTCGGCTTCGTACGACAGAATGAGTCGATGGCGAAGAACCGCAGGAGCGACCGCTTTCACGTCTTCGGGAATGACAAACGTCCGACCGTCGAGGAGCGCCTGAACTTTCGCGCATCGATACAGAAAAATCGTCGCGCGCGGGGACGCTCCGACTTCGATGTACCGCGCGTATCCGTGCGACGGCGTAATCCGCTCGCGCGATGAGGCGACCAGAGTAACGATGTAGTTCTCAATTCGCTCATCGACCGAAATCCGCTCGGCGATTTCCCGAAGCCGGCGGATATCCGGTTTGAACAGGATCCGACGAAGCGAGATCTCGTGTTCGACCCCGATACGACGGAGAATCGCGAGTTCCTGGTCGTGCGTCGGATACGATACCGTCAGTTTCATGACGAACCGGTCCAGTTGCGCCTCCGGAAGCGGATACGTTCCCTCATGCTCGATCGGGTTTTGCGTCGCGAGCACAAAGAACGGATCGGGAAGCGGATACGTCGTGTCGCCGATCGTGACCTGACGTTCTTCCATCGACTCGAGCAGCGCGGACTGAACCTTTGCCGGTGCGCGGTTGATCTCGTCGGCCAAGATGATGTTCGTAAAAACAGGTCCTTTCCGCGGTACGAACTCGCCGGTCTGTTGCCGATACACCATCGTTCCAACCAGATCGGCGGGCAAGAGATCGGGTGTAAACTGTATGCGCTTGAACCCCGCGTCGATCACCTCCGAGAGGCTTTTTATCGCGAGCGTCTTGGCGAGCCCGGGTACACCTTCGAGCAGCACGTGGCCACCCGCGAGGATACCCATCAGCAATCCGTCGATCATCTCGCGCTGTCCGACGATCCGTAGTCCTACTTCGTCGCGACATTTCGCAAGCAGTTCTCCCGCACGACGAACGTGCGTCTCCAAGTCGGTGTTTTTTACGGAATCTTCCATTTTTTCCTCTATGAGCGATA
>PXBQ01000493.1 GCA_003566875.1 Spirochaetaceae bacterium
ATGTCGAGGTACTCGGTCTTGAGCCGCTTGAGGATACCGTTGACCGAGCTCAGGATGTGCTCTTTCGAGAAGTCAAAACTCAACCCCGGACGGATTCCACACTTGGACTGAAGGATGAGCGTCTCGCGCACGGCGGGCGACATGCCGACCGCATCGGCGAAAATCTGCTCGCACTTTCCGCCACCGTAGATGTCCGCGTGGTCGAAGAACGTCGCACCGTTCTCGATCGCTGTCTTCACAAAAACCTCTGCGCCTTTTTTCTCAAGCCCGGACAATCGCATACAGCCGATTGCGACGGTCGGGACGTCGAGTCCGGATGTTCCGAGTTTTATCGATCTCATGATTCACCCCCAGCGTTTTGTTCGCACGAAACCCATTCTACACCCGTCCGCTCCGTCGTGCCCACCGTAGGTTTCTACAAATTCGGCACCAGTGACTTTCCGCGGATGCCCCCGGCCGGGTATGATCGGCGCATGACACCACTCACTCCCGACCACGTACAAGCCGCGCTCGACGGGTTTGGACTCGGGCTCACCGTCGAGCACTTCGACGACACGACGTTCACGAGCGACGACGCGGCGCGCGCGATCGGGTGCGAGCTGGGGCAGATCGCGAAGAGCATGTGCCTTTTAGTCGCGGGCACGCCGGTTCTCGTCGTCGCGTCAGGAGATACGCGCGTCTCAGACGCGAAGCTCGCGGCGCATTTCGGCGTCGGTCGGAAGAAGATCAAACTCGCCGACGCCGAGACGTGCGTCGCGGTGTTCGGCTATCCGCCGGGCGGCGTTGCGCCGGTCGGGCACCGGGCCGACGGCATCACCGTCCTGGTCGATCCGAGCCTTTCGCGTTGGGACCGGATTTACGCCGCGGCGGGCACGCCGCACGATAACTTCGCTCTCACGTTTACGCAGCTGCTCACGATTACCGGCGGCGAGCCGGTCGAGTGTGTGAAACCGTGAGAATTATCACTCGTCGGTGTACAATCCTTTCTCGGTACTGCGCCGGATGATATCCTCGGTGTACCGCCACAGCTCGGGCGACGCGTCGGCGATGTAACGCTTTTTCTCGATCACGCGCGCCGCGGGAATCCGGTACTTGCGGACACCGGTTCCGTCGGTGCAGTAATGGTTCAAGACCGGTTGCATTCCGTCGAGCGCCGCGGCGAACCGCGCCTCGGGCGTCGAGCGCGCCTCGAACTCACGCCAGAGCGCGACCATCGTGTCGCGCTGCTCGTCCGGAAGCAACCCGAACAGCCGCGCGGCAGCGCGCTCTTCGCGCTCGTTTCGGTCGACGTTCGCCTCATCGTCGTACAGGAACGTATCGCCCGCGTCGATCTCGACGATGTCGTGAATCAGGAGCATCGTGATGACGGTGAGAAGATCGAGCCCCGAGTCGCCTGCGTGACCGCCGAGCACCAGAGCCATCAGCGCGACGTGCCACGAGTGCTCGGCGCTGTTCTCGTGCCGCTCTGAGCCGACCGTCATGTTCTGCCGGTACACGGTCTTGAGCTTCTCGACCTCGGTCAGAAACTGCATCCGACGTTCGAGGTCCGGTATGTCGTTGGTTTCCATTGCCCAATGTACCACCGCTCGGCGTCGGTGATCAAACCGCGGGACGGCCGCTTGGAGCCCGGCAAATCATGGGTCATCCGCGACCCCATTTCTCCGCCGCCTCAAAGATTGCCCTGACGTTCTCGATTTTGGCGTTGGCCGGAACTGTGCAACCGGTAGACAGGATGAAACCACCGTGGTTGCCCACGGTCTTGATCAGGTTTTTACAGTACTCGAGCACGGTGCTCCGCTCGCCGAACGCGGTCAGGTAGGCGGGGACGTTACCCTTGATACACGTATGACCGCCGAGGACCGATGCGGCCCGTGCCATGTCGGTTTCCGCGTCGAACTCGATGATGCTCCTCCGGGCCGGCAGGCGCGTGAAGATATTCAGTCGTTCGGTCCACCGGGTGTCGCAGTGGAACACCGGAGTGATGTTCGATTCGACCAACATGCGCGCGATGATCTCGATCTCGGGAAAGACGAATTCCTCGAAATGAGCCGGCGAGATGAACGAGCCGGACGAGCGCGAAAGCGCGACGAACACGCGGTTGACTCCGACGGTCCTGGCCCAATGGATCGACAGGCGCGTCATGGCCTCCGCCCACGCCGCGCCTACGGCCTTCAACGCCTCCGGCCGGTCGTACAGATCCCGACATACGTTGCCCAGCCCCCGTCCGATCGAGAAGTACTCGAACAGCGGTCCCGGATGCATGAAACCGGCCGCCGGCTCGATTCCCGCAACACGGAGGGCTCGAGCGCAGGCGCGAGAGGCGCGTATAAACGACAGCGCCTTCATCAGCCCCTTCGGCACCGAAATCGCAGGGTACTGGCGCAGCGCCACTTCGCGCAGGAAACGCAACAACCCGATGCGCTCAAAGAGCGCGTAGTCATCGGGACGTAGCAACTCGAACTCTTCAACCTGATGGACTTCGTCGTCGGGCAACTCGATGCCCGGCCAGTGAACCCGGGCCGGCGCAGCCAGGAGCATCAACTCGCTCGCGTTCTCCCCCATGTACGTCATATCCCACGGACCCAAGTCCACGGCGGTCGTCACAATGGCGGCGTGTCGCTTTTTGTCGCTGAAGATGAAATCGCGTTTGGAAAGTCCGGTGTATGTCGCTGCGTACAACCCGAGCCAGGGAGCGACCGGTATGCGGTCCGTCCGCTCGAGTGCGATCGCGGCCTGTATTCGTGAACTCGAGTCCATACCTGCGCTCCATGGTACGACGATTCTTCTTCCGGTCAACGTCGTGTCGGTAGTTTTCTCGCGTAGCCCAGGTAACAGAGACTTCTGACGCGACGCTCCTGACACCGGACGACGCTGCATAGCTCACGCAGGCGAATCCTGCCGGTAACGATCTTGCCCAGGTTCCGGACAAGACTGGAGAGTGTCACACCGGGAAAGATACCCGTAACGTCCGCCAAAGTCATGTTCGAAGCCGACAGCGAACGACGGAGCTCTGCCGGCCGGACAAAATACTTCCAGTTATGGACGCCGCGAGGAATGACTCGCGTCAACGGACACGTCTGCATCAGAAAAATGACGACAAAATAGCTCAGAACGGTCCGGTTGACGGTCTCGATGAAGAAATACCCGCCGGGGACAAGAACACGCGAGACCTCGGCGATTACCTTTCGAAAATCGGCGACGTGTTCGAGGACATCAAGGCAGAACACGATGTCGAAGTGATTGTCCGGAAACAGAAGAGCCTCTCCTACTCCCTCCTGGTACTCAATGTTCAGATTCAGACTCTTCGCGTGGTTGCGAGCGGTCACAAGGCTGGCCCCAGATGGGTCGATGCCGGTGGCATCGACACCGAATCTGGCAATCTGCTCGGTCAAAAATCCGCCGCCGCATCCGATGTCGAGAACCTTCCTGCCGCGGTACTCAAACGACTGCTCGACCAATCGTTTCATCACGTACGCGAAGCGAGCCGGGTTCAACATGTTCCGGATAATCATCAGCGGGTTTTCGGTCTCCGCCCACCATGTCGATGCTGCGCGGTCATAGTACTCGTTGTCAACGAACGTCTTTTTGTCAACGAGCACGACGGAGAAGGTGCTGCCGACACCTGGATTACTATCCACGTCGACCGAACCGTCGTACAGATCGACGAGCCGTTTGATGATCGATAACCCGAGGCCGCTTCCGGGTGCGCCGTCACCGTGGGAATCCTGAATGCGCGGGAACTCCCGAAACAGGCGGACTCTCTCTTCAGCCGTCATCCCGATCCCGGTGTCGGCAACCGTGATCACGACCGTGTCGCTCCTTCGAACACACGTCACTTCGATCGTCCCTTCCCGGCGGTTATACTTGACCGCGTTCGACAGCAGGTTGGAAAAAATGATCTCAATCTCTTCGGCGTCGGCGAGCATCTCAAGTGAAGCGCCGGCGTCGAGGCGCACGGTAATCCCCATCTCCGCGGCAGCCGCCGTGGTTCTCTCGACGGTTTTGGCGGCAATTTTCGCTACATCAACCTGAGTGAGCACTCGCTTTTTTTTACCCGACTCGATTCGGGTCAGATTGAGCAGATCGTGCACGAGCTTTCGCATCCCTTCGAGGCGACCGAGTGCACATTCGGTCAATCGCCGATACTCCGCGTGTTCGCCCCCCCGGTCGGCTTCCTCGATTGCTCTGAGGTATCGCTCAACAGCCGACATCGGCGCCTCGAGCTCGTCCACGAGGACGGTCAGAAACTCAAAGCGAATCCTTCTGCGCTCCTCCGCTATACGCCGAGTCCGACGTTGCAGGGTGATGTGATCTACGGCCTTACATACAACGGAACGGAGTTCATCGGGTGTGAACGGCTTGGCTAAAAAGTCGAACGAACCGAGCTTTGTGGCCCTTACCGCATTCTCGAGAGTACCGTACGCTGTGATAATGATCACGATGGTCTCAAGATCCGCTTCGCGGATTTTCCGGAGCAGATCGATCCCTGACATTCCAGGGAGTCCGTGGTCAAGCAACATAATGTCCGGCTTCACCGTCCCGGCAAGCGCGTTCGCGGTCTCGGCGGACTCTGCCTGAATCACGGTGAAACCGACACACGTACCACTCTCCTTCTCCATGTGCACGTGATCCCTGAACGCCCGCGCAACGGCGAGGCGCATATCAGGCTCGTCGTCGACGATCATGAGTTGCAGCGTCTCAACGGCTCTCGGATCCATCAGGTTCCGCTCCTCATACGCCCCGCACGGAGAGGATGATTCCTGCCAGGTCGACGCCTCTCATGAGAGGCGTCGCTCGCAGTTCAAACTTCCGGCCCGCGCGCTCAAAGAAGCCACGGTGGGGTGTACCGCTTTGCGCGCCGAAGCGCCTCACGCCCTCGATCACCGTCAGCGCCGCACGCTCGAGTCGGAGATCCTCGATATCCATGCCGTCGCGAAAACTCACCCCGAGCATCGACTCGGCCCGTGGGTTCATTATTGCAGGTTTGCCTTTGTCGTTCAGGAGTACGATGCCGTCGTTCATCGAGTTAATGAGCTGCCGCAGGATGTCCTGTTCGCTTTCGATCTCGGAAAGGTAGAGATCCCGCTCCCGGATGAGTCGGCGCTGGCTCGCCGCGCGGGCTATGACCCGCAGCAAGTCATCAGGGGCAAACGGCTTGACCAGGAAATCGAAAGCTCCGTTCTCGGCTGCCTCCACCGCCGCTTGTACGGTCGCGAATGCCGAGACGATCACGGTCACGGTCCGACCCCCGCAGGTGTCGCTTATGTGCTGGGTGACCTGAAAACCGTCGAGGCTCGGCATCTTGAGATCGACAAGAGCAATATCGAAGGCGCTCTGCCCGAGGACGGCGATCGCGTGCTCACCGTCCTCGGCAGTCGTGACACAATATCCGTTCCGATCGAGGACACGGCGGATGCCCTCTCGCATGCCCTCCTCGTCGTCGACGACAAGTACGCTCATCGGCCCGATTGCCGAGCGCGTCCGTTTGCACTGCGCTGGATCGTTCACATCGGCGGGTCCTCACCCAAACGCACATGATCGGGGAAATTTATCTCAAAGCACGCGCCTCCACTCGGCAGATTGGACGCTCGAATCGAACCGCCGTGCATCTTGATGATCCCGTAACAAACAGCGAGTCCGAGTCCTGTGCCCTTGCCGACCCCTTTCGAAGTGTGAAACGGCGTAAACAAGTGTGGCAACATCTTGTCCGGTATGCCGGGCCCAGTATCCGCGATTACAATCCGCAGGCGACCTTCCTGAACCGAAGTCTCGACCGTGATCGTTCCGCCCTCGCTCATTGCTTCCGCTGCGTTCTTCAACAGGTTATCGATGACCTGCCGCACCTGAGACGAGTCGAGCCGCTGCAGCGCGATCGGTTCGTGGAGTTTGAGCTCGACGTGAATTCTACCCGTCGGATCGAGCGACGCGACAACTCGCACCGCTTCGCGGATCAACACATTTATGTCCGTATCCCGAAGATCAAGGCGGTTTTCCCGAGCGAAATCCAGGATTCCCTGCACAATCACTCGAGCTCGCTCCGCCTCGCGAACGATGCGCCGCACGTCGTCGAAGGAGCTGTTTTCGGGCGCATCGGCGGTCTGGCTCATCAACAAATGTGAGTACATCAACACGATACCGAGCGGATTGTTGAGTTCGTGCGCGATACCCGCGGCCATCTGGCCCATCGACGCTAGCTTCTCAGCCTGTATCAATCGACCTTGGCTTTCCTTGAGGTCTTCGATCGCCTCTTCAAGCCTCGATATCAGGTACGGGAGACACATCTCGACTTCGGCAATCCCGCGGTACACGGCGATCGCCTTATCGCGGCATGACTCGTACCCGCAAGCACGGCAATTCAGCTCGTCCTCCGGTTTCAGCTTGCCGGTTCGTGCAAGAATCGCCCGGATATCGTGCTCAGGCACCGGACGCTCGTCTCGCGCGCACGGTGTGAAGGTCTTGCTAAGGTCCAGGTCGAGATACTCCACGTGTTCCGCGGCCCACTCCGCAACGGTGTCAACCACGGGAGTTCGCTTCGTGTACGAAACGACGTTCTTTTTGCGTTCGTAGAACGTCAGGTCATTGGATATCGCGGGTCCTCCGATGCAACCCTCGCAGAAAAGCAGGTCGAACAGCCGTGTCGGGACAGGCCTGCCTTCGCGCACACTCGCGGCAAGATCCTGCAGCAGGTCCGTAACCCGTTCGCTACCCTCTTCAATGCTGACCGGGCTTTCGAGAAGATCGTTCTCCACACCGGCGGCCTTCATGAGTCCGCCGGCAAGCGGGTAGATCCTGCCGAGATTGGCCCGCGGAGGGTCAAATTCCCTCGCGGGCGCTTCACCCAGGTCGACGTTTCTCGCGGCAAAGAGTTGGTGCGCCTCGTCGTAGGTGAGCACGTGGTCAACCAGTCCGTTCCGACGCGCCTCGTCCTTTTTTGCGACGCACGGACCAACGAATACGATCGCGGACTCCAACGACGGCTCAGGGGTAAGCCGATTGCGAACCACAGCGGCCATCGCTTCCATCGGCGACATCACCGGAGCAAGGTACGGAGTAAGCTCCGGGCAGATCTTCTCAACGTAAGCGACAACAACAGGACAAGGAGAACTGATAAGAAACTCACCGTTCATCGTCTCGAGGTCGCGATACCGGCGACTGTACTCGTAGGAAACCAGATCGGCACCGAACGCGACCTCGAAAACCCGGTCAAATCCACACGAGGCAAACGAACCTACGATCCGTTGCGGCTCTACGTCAGGAAACGCGGCTGGGAACGACGGCGCGAGCATTACGCTTGTCTGGCGGTCGGAGTCTAGAAGCGATATGACATCGGCAACCGAGGAACGGATCCTTTTCGCTCCCTGAGAACACATTGAGACGCAGTAGCCGCACGAGGTACACAGTGACGGGATGATCTCTGCCTGCCCGCCTCGCACCTGGATCGCTTTTGTGGAGCATGTGCGAACGCAGGAATAGCACTTCTTGCACCGCTCGGCCACCGTGAAGACCGCGAGAGAGTCGTCGATCGCCGCGCCGTAGCGTGACGTTGTCGCTCGGCTCGATGAATGTACCATTTCATCTATTGTACCACGACTGCGTCGCAGACGCTACGAGACATCGCGATGTGGGTCCTCGAGCTGCGCGATCCGTCCGCGACGCGTGAGATGGACGGTGCCGTGACGCGTAGCCGGCAGAGGCACGAGAACCGAGTCCGATGGCGGGAAGACTATACCAGCGTGGCGTCAACCGTGATCGTAATCGCCTTCAACGCGCGGGAGACCGGGCAGCCTTCTTTGGCCGCCTGCGCGATCTTCTGGAACTCGTCGTTTTCGATTCCCGGGACTTTCGCTTTGGCGGAGAGATGAACACCGGTGATCGCAAAACCATCTCCCTGCTTCTCGAGCGAAACCGCGGCTGTGGTTGCGACCTCTTCAGGCGTGTGACCGGCTCCGGAAAGTTCGGCCGAAAAGGCCATCGAGAAACAACCCGCATGCGCCGCCGCGATCAACTCTTCGGGATTGGTTCCAGTCCCGCTCTCAAACCGGGACGCAAAACTGTACTGGCCCGAGAAAAGATCCGCTCCCACCTTCATGGTGCCGCTGCCCGACTTGAGATCTCCCTTCCAGACTGCGTGTGAACTGCGTTTCATTTCAGAAATCCTCCTCGTGTTCTATTCATACCATAGCAATTTACTCAATTATCGTCGCCTGTCAAAGGGGAATCGGCCTAACCGCAGCAGTTCTGGAAGGGATACCGGACGAGAAAACGTGCGCGGTCGCTATTCTACCACGCACGATTTTCCCAGCGTGGTTCACAAAACGTGAGAATCGTCAGCGACTACCCCTTTTCACAAGGTTCGTAATAGTCCCGACTCTCCGCGGCGGTGACGTGCTGTACGGTACCTTGAAGATGTCGGCGCGACGATGACGCCGGCGGATGCGGCGGCATCGGATCTGTGGCGCCGGTCTGAGCGAAT
>PXBQ01000443.1 GCA_003566875.1 Spirochaetaceae bacterium
ATCGACGGCGACTGGGCGCTTTTGATCGACTCGACGTGGTACTTCTGGGCCGACGGGCGAATGTTACCCGAGTCAGAGCGCGACGCCGCCGAATCGTACGCGCGGTACAACTTCTCCCCGTACACGCCAGGACCACCGAGACTACGAACCGTCGAGCCCGAACAGGCGGAACACCTTCGGCGCTTCACGTCCGCGATCGAGTTCCTCCAGCCGCCGCGCCATCCGGGCTTCACGAACGCGTTGTACCGTATCGAAAACCGCGCGGATACGTTTCGGGAGATACTACCGGTGAGCTTTCTCGGGATGAGGACGAATGTCCACCGGATGATCACGGTTCCGCTCGGCAGAGTCGAGCGCGAGATCACCGACACGATGCAGGCCGACCCCGAAGTCCGCGCGTTCGTTCGCAGCCTGAGGCAGGCGAGTGGGTTTTTCTGGAGGAACATCTCGGGTTCGCAGACGGTGAGCTACCACGCGTATGGAATCGCGGTCGACCTGCTTCCGGCGGGCTACTCAAACAGATTTGCGTACTGGAGATGGGCGCGCGCGGCCGGTATCGTCGAGTGGTGGGAGGTCCCCCTCGAACGCCGCTGGAGCGTGCCGCAACCGGTCATCGACGCGTTCGAGAAAAACGGGTTCGTCTGGGGCGGGAAATGGCTGAGGTTTGACGCGATCCACTTCGAGTACCGTCCGGAAGTTATCCTGCTTTCCCGGTGGCTCGGCCTCGATCCGGATCGAACCGTCGAGTTCGAGCAGTAGCTGCGAGATGGCTATCGGCGTGCCCGCTACGCGACGCCACGCGCGTTCACGAACAACGAGTACGCAGACGTCGTCGCGGTGATGAATAACCGGTTTCGGTACGGACCACCGAACGTGAGGTTCGAGACCTTCTCGGGCAACGATATCCGTCCGAGTAGATCGCCGGTCGGGGCGTAACAGTTCACACCGGCCCCCGCGCTTGTCCAGACGTTTCCGGCCGTATCGAGCCGAAAGCCGTCGAATAACCCGTCGGTCAACGTCGCAAATACGTCGCCGCCCGAAAGCCGTCGTCCGTCACGAACCAAAAACGACCGGATGTGCCGGGGACCGTCGGGGCTCTCGGTAGCGCCGGTGTCGGCAATATACAACACCGACTCGTCGGGTGAAAACGCGATTCCGTTCGGCTGCACGAAGTCGTCGGCGACGATAGCGAGAGTTCCGTCGGCGGGATCGAACCGGAACACGTAGTTCCCGTCGAGTTCGCGGTCGCTCTTGTGCCCTTCGTGGTCCGACTTGATCCCGTACGTGGGGTCGGTAAACCAAATCGTACCGTCAGACTTCACGACCGCGTCGTTCGGGGAGTTGAGCTTCTTTCCTCGGTACCTGTCGACGATCACGGTTTTTCTTCCGTCGTACTCGGTCCTGCTCACGCTTCTCGACCCGTGTTCGCACGTGACGAGTCGTCCCGCGAGATCACGGGTATTGCCGTTCGAGTGGTCCGCCGGGACGCGAAACTCCCTTTCGCCTAATCCGTCGATCCACTGCATCATTCGATCGTTCGGGATGTCGCTGCAGAGGAAATAGTCACCGTCGGCAAAATACACCGGGCCCTCGGCCCATCGCATCCCGGTGAAAAGTTTTTCCAGTACGCACGTTTCGCTGATCAAGCCCTTGAAACGCGCATCGACAACGGTAACCTCGTTCGAAGAATCGCTCACAGATGCCTCCGCCGTGCTTGGGATCGTGTTTGCATCAAAGTGGTCTCCGTGCAGCGACCGCCGCCCCAACGAGCGCCGCAAATGGCATTTCGGCGAAGTACAGGCGATACCCATGTCGATCCGCCAACTTCTCCGTGAGTATCCGCTCGGTCTCGGCCCGGAGACCGACGGTATTCTCGAACACCGGTCCGGTCAAAACGAGACACATCGGCTGGTCGGGGTTGCGCCCGGCCCCGGACCGCATTGCGAGCGCGCCGACAACGGCCGCGGAGAAACACGCGGCGCGCGAGACGAGCAATCGGCAGATCGACGCGGCAACATCACCGTCGGACACCGGTGCCGACATGAGCGCCGTGCCGAGCGAAGACGCGTACGTCGACCTCCCTCGTCTGCCCGCCCCGCCGATGCTTTCTCCGAGATACAGGCTCAAGTCACTGCTCGAGAGACGATCGAGCGCGAGAATTCTCTTGGCACCGTCGGGTGAAAAAGCGCCGTCGCGCGCCGCGGCGTGAAGCACCGCGAGAACATACGGCCCGAGGTACCGGCCGCCGAGCATCTTGCCGAAAGCGCCTATCCGCGAGCCGTCGGGCTGCGAGTCGCGTGTCCTAACGTCGAACTCGGTGTCGCGGTCGGTCACAAAACGCGAGCGGTGGTGCGACAAGTCCAGGAACACGATCCGCCGCCGCGACACACCCGACGTCGTCAGCCGGGACTCCTCGTAACACGCGTGGGCGTCGGGATCGACGATGCACCCGATCGCCGACTCAAACTCCGGGTGCACTCCCTGAACCGCTTCGGACGCGAGCATCGTCGCGACAGCCGGGTTGCACACGACGCACCGTACCCCTTCGATCACCGAATCGCCGTATGCGCCGAGCAGCTGCGCGCGTATCGAGAACCCCGGGTCGGCCTCGAACACCGCATCGCCGTCGGGTGACATCTGAATCGGGTACCCCAAACACACACCGATCGTTCCACAATCCTGCACAAGATCGGTGGTCAAACGCGCGATCCGCACGAACAGCTCGCGCGGGCCGGCCGCGAAATCGGGCAACTCGGCCGAGATCTCCGACTTTAGGGTGAGCGCTCCGTTTTCGGAAAACGAGACAAGCGCGGCGTGGAGTTTTTCTCGCGCGGCGTGGATTACACACGTCGGCAGACTCGGGGCGGCTCGTCGCAGATGCGAAAACGGTGTCACGACGGCAGAAATGCCGGTCTGCACCCCCGACAGAGCGTCGTCGACCGCCCCCGAGATCTCGGCGCAGAGTTCGTCGAAAGATAAATCGCCGACGTACATGCCGCCGGCCCGGAGAAAAGCTACAGCGGAGTTCGACTCCGGTACGCGCGTCGTAGTTGCCACGCCGATAAAGTATTCGCTGATCGTGATTTGGTCAATCCTGCCGAAGCCGGGCCGGCAATTCTACGCCGAGCCGTCGCAGAGAAACACACCGTGTTTTCCGGCGAAACGGTGTCCGGCGGCGGTACGCAAAAAAGCCGCATTCAGCGCATCGAGTTCGGTGTTCAGCGCGTTCATGTCGAAACACTCGCCGTCGGTGAAAGTCGGTCGGTTCGGATCCTGACCGGTGAAGTTCAGATCGCACCACACGGTTGTGAACGCGTCGTCGCTCACGACGCCGGTTTCGTCATACGAAACGACGCGGTAGCGCAGCGGAAGCCCGTGTACGCGGCACACAAGCGGCCGGTCACGGTAGATCGAGCACACCCCGTCGCGCAAGAATCCGCACGGATTCGGCGGAGGATGCGATACGAGCGCGCGCGGCGGGGAGTTGCTCTTCTCATTGAGGTCGGTCATCGCATCGGCTCCGATCACCGCACGTACGATGTACCACTCGACCGGAAGCACCGATATCCGGGTACAACACGCAGCGCATCCGGCGGCGCACTTCATCCGGGAACGGTGGGCGCCAACGAGGTGCGAGACTCCCGCATCGACGCGAGACGCCAATTCTCGGTACCGATCGAGAACATCTGCGAGCCGGTCTACGCCGCGGAGCGGCCGGAGATTTCCGCCAGGGTTCATCTTTTCGGGACCTCAAGCTTCACGGTGCCCGAAACTCGGCGGAGTTTCAAGGCAATAATTTCAACGCAATGTCGACGCAAAAAGACGTGCGAGTATTCCGATCGCTTGCCCCTTTTTCGCGATTGGGGTATTGTTTCCCGGGCGAGAAAGACAATCAAAAAAACGCGCCGCCACCCGCTCAGGTGGCCTTTTTTGTCGGGTTCGCGAGAAATCCCGACCATACGGTACAAGGATTGGTCATGACTACGCAGACAACACTTTCCTCGGACGGTCCCCGGTTGAAGACCGGGCTCGGAGTTCTTGCGCGCGTGACGCGCATGGCGTTCAAGCATTACTGGCGAATGTCGATCGCGATCTCGGCGACCTTTGTCGCGGTCGTATTCCAGCTCTTCATCCCGCAACTTCTCGGTCGGGCCGTCGATCTGGCTCACGATCTCTTCCTTCGAGGTGTGGGATCGGCCGACGGGCGTGAAGCGCTGCTCACGACGGGTCTGCTTCTTTTTGGCGCGAGCATCCTGCGCGGCGCGTTCACGATGCTGCACAACTACCAGGGTGAAGCGGTCGGCCAAAGCATAGGATACGAGCTTAGACTCGCGATGTACCGAAAGATTCAACAGCTCAGCTTCAGTTATCACGATCGTGTTCACAGCGGCGATCTCATCACGCGTTCGATGCTCGACGTCGAAGGCGTCAGGCTCTGGGTGAACACGGGTATCCTTCGGCTCTTTGTCCTCACGGTTCTGATCGGCGTCGGTGCGTTCCTGTTGATCAGGACCGATCTGTTGCTCGGTCTACTCGCGCTAAGTTTCGTCCCGTTTGTCGGGTGGCGCGCGATCGTGACTCGTCTCAGGCTGCGTGAGAGCTGGCATCGGCTCCAGGAACGCCTCTCGGTGCTGACGCGCGTTATGGAGGAAAACCTCAACGGCATCCGCGTCGTCCGGTCGTTTTGCTCGCAAGACCACGAGATGGAGAAGTTCGATCAGGCGTCTAATCGGGCGATCGGGCTCACCCGAAACAGAATCGCGCTCAGGGTGAAAAACGGAACTCTCATGACGTTCGCGTACTTTATCTCGATGGCGCTGGTGCTCTGGGTCGGCGGGCAAAAAACGCTCGCCGGTGAGATATCGGTCGGGCGGCTGACCGAGTTCCTCGCGTTCATGACGATTCTTCAGATGCCGGTCCGCCAACTCGGGATGCTCGTGAACTCGGTCGCGCGCGCGACGACATCGGGCGAGCGGTTGTTCTCGATCCTCGACCTCGAACCCGAGATTCACGACAAACCCGGCGCGCAAGACCTGAAGATCACCGACGGTATTCTTCGCTTCGACGACGTCTACTTTAAGTACAACGAGGGAGACCGCAGAGAGCACGACTTATCGGCGATTAGCTTCGAGGTTGGGCCCGGTAAGACGCTCGGGATCGTCGGCCCTCCCGGCGCGGGAAAATCTACGATCGCGCACCTTATCCCTCGCTTCTACGACGCCACCTCAGGCAGAATCACGATCGACGGGCAGGACATCCGCGACGTAACGCTGAAGTCATTGCGGACCGCGGTGAGCGTGATTCAACAGGATACGTTCCTGTTCACCTCGGGAATCGAGAACAACCTCGCGTACGGCGACCCGTGGGCCGAGAGGGACAAGATTATCTGGGCCGCGGAGGCCGCGCAACTTCATTCGTACATCGACCAGCTCCCGAAAGGCTACGGGACGCTCGTCGGTGAGCGCGGCGTCTCGCTCTCGGGCGGACAGAGACAGCGCCTCGCGATCGCACGCACATTGCTGCTCGAGTCGCCGATCATGGTCTTCGACGACTCGACGGCAGCGATCGACGCGGCAACCGAACGGCGTATCCGGTCGGCGGTCGCGGGGATTTCGCACAAACACGCGACGATCATCATCTCGCACCGGTTGAGCTCGCTCATGCACGCCGACGAGATCCTGTTCGTCGACGACGGTCGGATCATTGAGCGAGGTAATCACGCCGAGTTGCTGGCGCTGAACGGGCGGTACAAGGCGCTGTACGAACTCCAGTCCAATCCCGACGACGATGCGCACGAAGCAGTACGAGGAGTAACACATGAGCGATAACGACACGACCCTCTCACGGCAGGTTCACGATGAGATCGAACAAAACCGGCCCGCACTCGCGGTCGTCGGGTCACAGATCGAGCGGGACGAGCAGATTTTCGGCGCCGTGTACGACGGACACATCGTGCGTCGGTTCTTCTCGTACGTACGCCCTTACAAAAAGGGCGTTCTGCTCGCGTTGATCGGCGTCATCGCGTTCACAATAACGCAGCTGACGGTGCCTCTGTTGATCCGCGCGACGATCGACGACGCGATCGTCGGACCGGAGGCGGGACTCACATTGCTCGGGATCACTGCGGGGCTTTTTGCTTTCGTCGCGCTTCTCAACTACGGTGCCAACTTCATGCAGGAATGGTTTGCGAGCAACGTCGGGGAACTCGTACTATTTGATCTGCGGCGCTCGATGTTCAAACACCTTCAGAAGATATCGCTCTCGTTCATGGACAAGACCGAGGCCGGCCGGCTTATGTCGCGTCTACAGGGCGATGTTCATGCGCTCCAGGAGTTTCTCGAATCGAGTATTTTTGCGATCGGCGATATTATGCTCCTGCTCGGGATCGTCGTCGTACTCCTCACGCTGAATCTTCCGCTCGGGTTGATGACGCTCGGTATCGTGCCGATGCTCTTCCTCGTCAGGATCGTGTGGTTGCCGTACGCGCGGAAAGCGTTCATCTCTGCGCGTGAGAATCAGTCGCGCGTGAACGGCGCGCTCGCCGAAGGAATCAACGGCGTTCGTACTATCCAGGAGATGGCGCGCGAAGACGTGAACTACGTGCTTTTCAAAGACAAGGCGCACGAGAATTACGTGTCTCATCTGCGCGCGACGAAGTTGGCTCAAGTCATGATCCCGCTCGTCGATACGCTGACGGGTTTCGCGATGGCCGTGGTCGTGTTCGTCGGCGGAACGATGGTTCTCGATGCCCGGCTCGAGCTCGGCATCATGGTCGCGTTCGTTTTCTACGTGCAGCGATTCTTCGCTCCGATCCGGTCGGTCACGATGCAGTACAGCGTGATGCAGCGAGCGATGGCGTCCGGACAGCGTATCTTTGAGGTTATGGACGTACCGATCGACGTCGACGACAAGCCAAACGCGATCGATGTACCGGAGATCGACGGCTCGATCGAGTTCCGCGACGTCACCTTCGGGTACGAGAAAGACCGTCCGATCCTCCACGACATCTCGTTTCGCGTGAATCCCGGCGAAACGGTTGCCCTCGTCGGCCCGACCGGCTCGGGCAAGACGAGCCTCACGGCGCTCGCACACCGTTTCTACGAGGTCTGGGAGGGCAGTATCACGGTCGGAGGTTACGACGTTCGCGACCTGACGCAGAGGTCACTCGGGCGCCATATCGCTATGGTCTTGCAGGAGCCGTTTCTCTTCACGGGAACGATCTACGACAACCTGCGGTACAACCGCACCGACGCGACACGCGAACAGATTCACGCGGCGGCCGAAGCCGTCGGCGCGCACGGTTTCATCGAGAATCTTCCCAACGGCTACAACACGAAGGTCGAACAGGGCGGCGGCAATCTCTCGCTCGGGCAGCGGCAGCTCATCAGTTTCGCGCGCGCACTCGTCGCCGACACCAAGATCCTCGTCCTCGATGAGGCGACAGCAAACATCGACAGCTACACCGAGCTCATGATCCAACGCGCGCTCAAACGGCTGCTCGAGGGTCGTACGGGAATGGTGATCGCTCACCGGCTCTCGACGATCCGCGGAGCGGACCGGATCGTCGTTCTACACGACGGGCGAATAGTCGAGACCGGCAATCACTCCGAGCTCATGGCCCGCGGCGGGCTGTACGCCCGGCTGTACCGCATGAACTACGCGTCGTTCGACGACATCCCCGAAGAACTCGTGAAGACAGCGACCGCCGAGACCGGATTCTCGACGTAAGCAGCACGGCGCGCGGTCGGAACCCGCGCCGCGGTTCGCGTTTACGCGATCGCGACGCGCGGCATCGGCACATGCTCCGTATCCGCGGCCGCGTCGAGAAGACGGTGCAACAGCCGGGTCTTGGTCTCAGCCATCGTGGGGTCATCCCAGAGGTTAATATGCTCGCCGGGATCGGCTTCGAGATCAAAAAGCTCACCCCACCGCTCGCCGTAGTACGCGGTGATCTTGTACCGCGCGTCGACGTACGTCTTGGCGTACAGACGATTCGGCTGGTGTCGGTTCTCGACGAGAGCGTAATCACGGACCGAAGCTTCCGTGCCCTTCCAGACATCGTTCTGGTCGCGACCGGTCATGAAGCGTGGCACGGGTAGTCCGAAGAACGACAGGAAACTCGGAGCGAGATCGACGAGCGACTGAATCGCGTTCGACCGCCGGCCCGCTTCGTCTTGATCGGGATGTACCGTGATGAACGGAACCCGGATCAGGTCCTCGTAATGGAACGTGCCTTTTGCGGTCATGCCGTGCTGTCCGAACAGGTGCCCGTGGTCGGAGGTGAACACGACGAGAGTCTCGTCGGCAAGCCCTAAGCTCTCGAGGCGGTCGAGCAGTTTCCCG
>PXBQ01000435.1 GCA_003566875.1 Spirochaetaceae bacterium
CGCGGCCGATACGCCGTTCGAGTCACCGATAAACTCACCGTTCTTATAGTAGCGAATGTACGGGATGTTTCCGTTTCCGAGAGTTTGTTCTTTGAACGCCATGAATTCTTTCCGGAACGGGACCGTATTGTAGATTATTCGGTACACGGTTACATCGCCCCCGGCCGGTTTTTCTTTCTTCTCCCAGGACTCGAGCCAGACTTTCATGCGAATCCAGTCGGGACACCAGTCCTGCGTCATGACGATCGCGACGTTCTCGGCCGTGGCGGCCGGTTCGGTGAACTCGCCGGCGTCGATCGCCGCGCGGGCCTGTTCTTCGGTCATTTCCCTGTTGTAAATCATTTATCCTCCCGACGGCGTCCACGTCCAGTGAGAGTCGGTCAAACGCGACTCACCACGCCACGTGTACGCGGCCAAAAATCCACCGGCAGCGACCGAGTAATCCGTTACGCACACGACGTGCGACTGCACGGTCGGTCGTTCGGCGTGAAGCCAGTAATGGCCCATGAAGACGGGCACGTCGCCCGAGTATCCGGGGATCCGAGCAAGCGCCGAGTCGGGCACGGGAATATCCGCCGAACTCGCGACGGTACCAGGGGGAAACGAGACTTCATGGTACGTCGTCGGCGTCGGCGGGGGCCACCACGCGACGCGAGTCGCGCTCCGACTATGCCCGTCCTTGTCCAGGAACGTCACGCCCTCGGGTAGGTGGAGTTCGACGCCTTTCAAGAGCGTCTCGACGGCGCGAAACTGCCGGCTTCCCGGCGTCACGCTGTGTTCGAGGAACTCGTCCGACATCGCGCCGATACCCGATACGACTCGAACTGCATCGTCATCCCACGCGGCGTGGACCACCCGAACACCGGATATTTCGATGAAGAAAGGAAGCGTCCTGAACCAATCGAGGTACTCCCGAAACAACGCGCGGTCGTTCCTGAATTGATACAAAGTGTCGAGGTGTTGAAAAAGGTGCGTGTCCGACCGCGAACGAAGCCATCGCGGACCGTTTGCAGTCTCACGGCGCGTATGAAAACACAATGCGTTGTACTCGTGGTTGCCGATAACGGCGTATGCGGCGCCCGCGTCGACCATGCGCCGTACGATCTCGAGCGTGCCGCGAATATCGGGACCACGATCGATAAAATCGCCGACAAAGACCGCGAGCCGCCCGGTTTCCGGTGACCGATACGCGCCGTGGCGTTTCTCGTACCCGAGAAGTCGCAAAAGGTCCTCGAGATGGTGTGTGTGTCCGTGTATATCGCCGATGACGTCGAGTACCATCGGCATGAATATACGCGAGGACGGCACCGACATCAACCGAAGCGGATCGCATTTCGCCGTGAATATGGGCGGCCTATCGCGCGTCCGCATCGCGCACAAAAAAAAGCCCCCACGGAGTGTGCGCGGGGGCTAAATCCTAAAATGGTGGCTCACAAAAAGCTGAAGCTGCACGCAGAATATACACCATTTTGCCAAAAAAGCTAAGTGAAAAACGCGAACTCGAACAATTCTTGTTCCTCTATTCCGACGCAGTCGCCTACGCGATCTCCAACACGACTACCGACATCCTCGGTACCGTGATATCCACACCGGCTTCGCCGACGGCGGCTTCGTCGAATTTCTTCGGTCCGACGGCCTCGGGCGCGTCGAATGTGTTGTGCACGTTCATCGTGGATCCGGTCAGGATTCTGCCGGAAACCGAACTGCACGAACGTCCGTGCACGTCGAGAGTCGCCGCGATATCGCGATGAGGGTTCATGTTGCTCATCGATACGTGCAGCTTTCCGGCATCGTCGATCGACGCGGAGCAGCTCAACGCGGGAATTTCGATACCGTCGTGCTCGTACGTTTCACTCACGAGATCGACCGGAACCATAGTAGCGTCGTGGTGCACGGTGTACATCTCGTATACGTGGTACGTCGGCGTCAACAGCATTCGCTCCTTGTCGGTCAGAATCATCGCTTGAAGGACGTTGATCGTCTGCGCGATGTTCGCCATCCGGACACGTTCTGCGTGCCGATTGAAGATGTCGAGCGATGCCGCGGCGACGAGCGCGTCACGCATCGTGTTCTGTTGGTACAGGAACCCCGGATTGGTGCCGGGCTCGACCATGAACCACGTCCCCCACTCGTCGACGATCAGCGCGACCTTTTTTTCCGGATCGTGGACGTCCATGATCGTCGAGTGCCGGTCGATCAACTGCTCGAGATACAGGCCTCTCCTCAGGATCTCGATCCAGTCGCTCTCTTCGAACTCGGTCGCGTGTCCGGTTCGTTTTCGGTCGGGGCCGCGGACGGACGTGTAGTAGTGAAGCGCGAGGCCGTCCATCTGGTCGGCGGCTTTCTTCATCAGAACGTCGGTCCAGTGTTCGTCATCGCCACTCGGACCACACGCGATGCGATACAACGTCTTGCCCTCGAAGTTGCGGCAGTACAACGCGTACCGTCGGTACTCATCGGCGTAGTACTCCGGTGTCATTCGACCGCCGCACCCCCAGTTCTCGTTGCCCACGCCCCAGTACGTTACACCCCACGGCTCGTCTCTGCCGTTCTCGCGGCGCAAGCGCGCCATCGGGCTGTCCCCGCCAAAGTTGAGGTACTCGACCCACTGCGCCATCTCGAGAACGGTGCCGCTCCCGACGTTCCCGCAGATGTACGGTTCGCAGCCCAACTGCCGGCACAACTCGAGGAATTCGTGAGTACCGAAGTGGTTGTTCTCGGTCACGCCGCCCCAGTGAGTATTCACCATCGACGGTCGTTTCTCTTTCGGACCGATCCCGTCCATCCAGTGGTACTCGTCGGCAAAACACCCACCGGGCCACCGGAGAACGGGCACCTTGATCCGCTTGAGCGCCGACACGACATCGTTCCGGATGCCGTTTGTGTTCGGAATCGCGGATTCGGCTCCGACCCAAACGCCTTCGTAGATGCATCGCCCCAAATGCTCGGCGAAGTGCCCATAGATGTTCCGGTCGATCTTCGTCCGGGCCAGTCCAACATCGAGCGTTGCTTTGTTCACGTTCTGACTCCTCATGTGTATATCGACTTCTCAAAGCGCGTGCGAAAACGCCGCCGGCGCTACTTACTCGGACTCCGGTTCATACAGGTGGCACTTCACGACTCGCCCCGCGGTCGTCACGTCCGGCGGTTCGATCTTGCGGCACTTGTCCATGACGTTCGGACACCGACCCGCAAACTTGCATCCGATCCGTCCGTACTCGCGGACTTCCATCGTCGAGAGTGCGATGCTCTTCGCCCACGCTCCCTTCACCTCGGGAATCGGCTGCGGCACCGATTCTTTTAGGATACGCGTATACGGGTGCTTCGGGTCGCCGAGCACGTTGTCGACCGTTCCGGTCTCGACTATCTGTCCGCGCAGCATTATCGCGATGCGGTCGCTGATGTAGTACGCGGTCGCGAGATCGTGCGTTATGTAGAGGACGCTGACGTTCTCTTCGTCGCGCAGACGTTTGAACACGTTGACGATCGCCATCCTCAGCGATGCGTCGACCATCGACACGGGCTCGTCGGCGATGATGAGCTTCGGGCGCGGTATCAGCGCGCGGGCGACCGAGACTCGTTGTATCTGCCCACCGGAGAGCTCGTGGGGATACCGAAGGTTCACCTCGTCAAACGACAATCCGACGAGTTTCAGCGCGTCGTCGACCACCGGCTCGGCCTGCTTTCTGTTTGATGCGATACCGAAGTTCAACGCGGTCTCGATGAGGTACTCGACGAGGCGCCGCAGCGGATTGAACGTGTCGAACGGGTTCTGGAACACGGGCTGAACCTCGCTCATGAACCTCATTGTCCCACGGCGCCCGCGTATCCGTGTCGTATCCGAACCCTCGTAGAGTATCTTCCCCTCGGTAACCGGGAAGTCGCGCAGAATGAGCCGCGCTACCGTCGTCTTCCCACTTCCGCTCTCGCCGGCGAGCGTGAAGACCTCCGGCTTGTCGCTTCGAAGCTGAAAACCGACATTGTTCACCGCCGTGAGTTTCTCACCGGTAAGGGCTCCTCCGATATGGAACACCTTCGAGATTGAGTCCAGTTCCAAAAGGCGCGCGTCGGTGCTCATGCTTCCTCCCTCTCGCCCACCAAATGGCACGCGGCTCGGTGCAACGTGTCGAGCTGTATCATACTCGGCACGACGCGACGACAGATCTCCTTTGCCATCGGGCAACGCGGATGGAAGCGACACCCCGACGGTGGACTCGCGAGGTTCGGTGGAGCGCCTGGAAGCGCCGACCGCGTACCCTTGTCGCCGATGACCGGGAGAGACGCGATCAGGTGTTGCGTGTACGGGTGTTGCGGAGCGCCGAATATCACCTCGGTGGGTCCTTCTTCGACGATTGTACCCGCGTACATGATCGCAACGCGGTCCGCGACGTTTGCGTGCACAGCCATGTCGTGCGTCACGAGCAGGACGGTGTTACTGCTCTCCGCCTGGATATCCTTCAGGAGTTGGAGAACACCACGCTGAACTACGACATCGAGAGCCGTCGTGGGCTCGTCGGCAATGATAAGGCTTGGTCTGAAGATGGTAGCGAGCGCAATTGCGATCCGCTGCTTCATCCCTCCGGATAACTGATGCGGATACGCCTGCAGAATGTCGGGAGGCAGACCGAGTTTCTTCAAGTGATCACGACACAATGCCTCGAATTTTCTTTTGTCGTCGATTCCCTGGTGCGTGTCGACGACGTGACGGAAAATTCGCCGGACTCTCCGAACCGGGTTCAGGATGCTCATCGAACCTTGCATGACGTACGAGATCTCTTTCCACCGGATTTCGCGGCGCATGACTTCCGGCGCCACCGATGCGATGTCAACATCACGACCGTCAAAAGTGTACGTCATGGTGCCGCCTTCGATCCGCAAAGGCGGTTTGATCGAACCCGAGATGACCTTGATCAGCGTCGTCTTGCCACAACTCGACTCTCCGGCGATCCCGTATATCTCGTTTTTTTGCAGCTCAAAGCTCACGTCGTCAACCGCCCGGACGGTGCGCGAAATACCGTACGCTTCGGTCCGATAGTACGCGTGCAGGTTTTTGACACTCAATAAAGGCATAACGGTTCAAGCCCCTATCCGGCGGAGCCGCGTTCTTGGATCGATGTACTCGTTCACGCTCTGTGAGAGCAGGTACAAACCGAGAAACATCACGACCGACACCACGACCGGTGCCATGAGCCACCACCAAATTCCGGCCACCATCGCCTGGTGTGCGTTTGCCCAGTAGATCGTGGTACCGATTGTTGGAAGCGTGACGTTCGACAACCCGAGGACGCCGAGGGTCACTTCCATCCCGATCGACCAGATCATGTTGTTGATCGTCGTTGCAAACACGATCGGCAGCACGAACGGCAGATGCTCAAAGATCGTGATGTGAAAATCCTTCGCGCCGCAGTACTGAGCGGTCCGCGTGAACGAACGCTCCTTGAGGCTCAAAACCTGCGAGCGGATGAGCCGCGCGTCCCACGGCCACCCGAATAACCCCATGAGAACGCCAAGCCCCGTTAGGCCCATGCGTCCGCGAAACAGAAAACTCAATAGGATAAGAAGGGGAAGAACCGGCATCACGACAAAACTGTCGTTCACCGACATCAAGATACGATCGACGTAGCCGCCACGGTACCCTGCGGTCAACCCGACAAATATCGCGATGACGCGTGATACGGCGGCGGTTATCAGCCCGAGGTAGAGCGAGTTCCGCACGGCGAACGTCATCCACCAGAATACATCCTGCCCGCGCGAGTTTGTGCCGAACGGATATTGGAGGCTCGGCGATCTGTCGAGCGGTACCTGGAACGTTCGTCCGGGGTCCTGAGGGGAGACGTATGATATCGCCGACATAATGAACGTGGCGAGCAAGAAAATAAAGGCAACGCGAAACCGACCGTCGTATCGCAGCAAATCCCGTATTACTTTGAGCATCACTCCCCCTATTGGTGTCGCACGCGGGGATCAAAGAGCGGATAAATCAGATCGAGTATCAGAACCGCGGTCGCGACCCCGACGATCGAGAAGATTGCAATCCCCATGATTAAGCTATAGTCGTTCGCAAGCACCGCCTGGTACGTGAGCATTCCCATTCCCGGGTACACGAAGACGACCTCCAAGATGAGCGCCCCGCTGAAGATCATCCCGAGATTGAGCGCAAGACCGGTTACCTGCGGAAGAAGCGCGTTCGGCATTATATAGCCGTACAAGATTTTCCGTTGGGGCAACCCGGTGACTTCCGCGTACACCACGTAATCCTCCGAGATGATATTCGACGTCAAAGACTTCATCCCGATGAACCACGCGCCCATGCCGACCGTCACGAGGCTCAAAGCCGGAAGAGCCGAGTGTCTGAGAATCGTCTGGACCGCCCAGATGCTCATCTCGATTCGACGTCCGACCGGGTACGCGCCACCGGCGGGAAAGATCGGGAAGAAGTATGCGAAGACGATCAGAAAAATGACCGCGACGATATAGTAGGGGATCGGCCGAACGGCCTGGCTCGCGACATCGATCACCTTCATGATGCCGCTTTTCTCGTAGTAACTCGCGTACGCGCCGAGAATGTTTCCGATGACCCACGATATCATGACCGCAGTGATGAGTAGACCGAGGGTCCACGGTAACGCTCTCGCGATGAGCGAGATAACGGGCGTCGGAAAGCGGGACAACGACGGACCGAGGTCGCCTTGGAACATGCGAGCCCAGAACGCGAGGTACTGCTCAATCGGGCTACCGCGAAGCCCGTACATGTCCGTGAGCGCGTCGCGCATGTGCGCGATCGCCTCGGGACCGAAGTGCGCGCCGCTGACCATGATCTCCGCAACCTGCCGCTCGACCGGGTCGCTCGGAGATAATCGGGGGATAATGTACGTTATCGTGACGCCGAGAAAGATTACGACCAAATACTGGCCCAGTCGCGGCAAGAGATACCGTAAGATGAAATTGCGCATCAACTCCCCCTAGATCGGAGTCACAAACGCTCCCCGCGGCGGTCCGCGGGGAGCCGATAAGCACTGTAGAACAACGGCCGCGTTACTGCTGCCGCTGACGAATCATCGGGAACATGTACCGCGAGTTTGCCCAGTTCGATACCGGATTCGCGTACGGGTTGTCGGCGGTCGGGAAGCCTTCCCAGTACGTTTCATCGACAACAGAGAACACATTGTACGACATGACCGGGATGATCGGCATCTCGTGTACCGCGAGTCTCACAAACTCGCGCCCGAGTTCGACACCGATCGGATCGTCAAAATCGGTCGACTGGATCGCCTCGATGATACGGTCGAGCTCCGGGTGCAGCCAGCGCATCCGGTTACGCGCAACCGCGAGTTCACCGGTCGGGCGGTAGAAGTCCGAGTGCCACGACTCGAGGAAGAAGAACAAGTCCGGGTGCCCACCCCATGTCTCGATGACCCAACTGTAATCGACGTCGAACTCGCCGAGCGGCATCAATCTCGAGCGCGTTGGGTTGTCGCGGATGTCGAGAGTTGCGTCGATACCGAACTCCCGCCAGTTCTCGACGATCATGCTCGCTCCACGCGCCATGATTGGACGCGTTTCGCCTTCCGAGAGAAGTGCCAACCGGAACGGCTGTCCGTTCGGGAGCAACCACATGCCTTGAGCGTTTCGACGGAACCCGTTCTGAAGGAGCAGTTTCTCGGCGGCGTCGAGGTCGTACCGCCACCAACCGGCGCCGATCGCGGCGCGAATCTCGTCTCGATTGGTCGGGACGAGATCGCCGAGCGATTGGCGAGCCTCCTCGGCGATTCGGAACGCGACGTCGGGGTCGTACGGTTTATACGGTCGGCCGTCGATCGTGAGCGTGTAGTCGCGCAGCCACTGTTCGAGCGGCTCGAAGTAGTGCTCGGGATGCATACCGGTCGGCGGGATATGGATCGCCGAGATTGTCGCGGCGCCCCGGTACGACGCCAACGAGACACGAACGATGTCGATCGCGAGCGTCATCGCCCACCGCACTTCCCGATTGTTGAACGGTTCTTTTTCGAGGTTGAAGACGACCGACGGAAGCGTCGGGTCCGGATGCGCCCACGGAAATGAGTCAAACCAGCCGCGCGAGGTAGGATTCGTCCGGGCAAGCGTGATCATGCCTTCAGGAGTGATGTCGTGAATAACGTCGAGCTCGGCATTCTGCATCGACATGACCTTCATGTCGCTCGGGCCGGGCGCCGTGTACATCGCGAAGCGCGGGCCGGGCATTCCGAAGCGCCCGAGCGACGTGCGTTCCCAGTCCTCCCGTCGCTCCCAGAGGTACCACGTGCCGTCGGGGTCGAAATCGCGCAGCACGTACGA
>PXBQ01000217.1 GCA_003566875.1 Spirochaetaceae bacterium
CGCCGAATCGCCGAACACGCACCGACGGTCGAAAAAAACGTTGCAGTGCGCGAGCGCCTTGTCGTCGGGTTCCGCGATCCACTCGGAAAAGTATCGCTTCCATTGCGAAAGCGGCCGATTCCAGAGTGGGTTTTTTGCCATGTTTTCGCCCTTGCAGTACGCGTACCCGACTCGCGCGAGTCCGTCGCACACGCGTTCGCCCAGTTCGAGAAAGTATGCCGCCGCCGAGTCCGGATCGGACGTCGGGTCTTCGTATACGAGCGCGTTGTCCTGGTCGGTTGCAAGCGTCTGTTCGCGACGCGCTTCGCTTCCGAGCGCGACGAACGCAAAGCGGACGGGTGGGGGGCCGAGTTCATCGATGACAAGTCGGATAAGCCGTTCGGTGATCGCGTCGGAAACCGTCGTCGTCACGTGGCAGATGTTGCGTGCGAGCGCACCGGACTCGATCAACGATCCGATCAGGAACGGGATTTTCTCACGGCACTCGATCAGATCTTCGATACTATGCGACCGTCCGATCTGTTGCGTCAGCACGACGACGGAGTACCGGTCGGGCTGAACCGCGCGTGCGCTTTTTATCATCCCGACGAGCTTCTCCCCCGCGTCGATAACCGCAAGCCGTCCGACGGTCTTTTCGCGTTCGAGCATCATCGCCTCAAAGACCGGCGCACTCTCGTAAATCGTTACGACGGGTGACGTCATGATCCTGGAAACCGGCCGGCGGAGATCGAGTCGTGCGTCGACCACGCGCTCCATGACGTCGCGATCGGTTACGATACCGACGAGATCACCCGACGGGGAGACGATCGTGAGACCGTCGATACCTTCGCGCGTCATGAGTCGAACCGCCTCCTCGATCGGCGTGTCGAGTCTGCACGAGTGCGGTGGGGTCATCGAGTCGCGAACGGGTTCGGTGAGGAATAGCAGAGACGTCTGAAGTTGAGCGATGAGTTGCTCGCGTGCGACGTCGGACTGTCGCGCGCGGTGACGCGTTATGTCCTGCACGCTGAGAAGGATTGCGCGCCGACCGGAGAAAAAAACGGTCGTCGCCGAGAGCAGAATCGCGACGGTTTGGCCGTCCTTTTTTCTGAGCCGTGTCTCGAACGGTTCGCGAACCTCGTTCCCGTCTGCGATGAGCTCGAGGTACTCGTGCGTCTGGTCGTCGTCGGCGAGAAGGATATCGTGAAGATCGAGGAATGCTAGTTCGGTCGCTGTGTACCCAAGAACCTCGAGAAGCGACGCGTTCGCGTACGTGCACCGACCGTCGACGAGCAGAAGCGTGCCGCTTGTTGAGGACTCGACCAGTGCGCGGTATCTTTCGTGCGAGAGCCGTATTTCTGCTTCGGCGTCGCTGCGTTTGCGTTCGATTTTGAGGCTCTGGTAGGCGATCATTAGGAGTAGCGCCGCCGCGATGATCGTGACGATGAACGACGCGTCGATTAGGCGTCTGGTGATTCGGTCGATCTCGGCGGAGACGTCGTCGACGTACATCCCCGTGCCTATTATCCACCCCCATGGCTCGAACCCACGGACGTACGACTCTTTCGCCTCAAGGCGGTCGGGGTCGTCCTGCCACTGCCAAACGTACCGAACAAACCCGGACGATTGTTCACGGACGGTTTCGACGAACGCGACAAAAGGCCGCACGCCGTCGGGATCGGTGAACTCCGTCAAATCGCTTCCCTCGAGGTCCTCGCGATACGGATGCATCACCATCCGCGGGCTCATGTCGGTAATCCAGAAGTAGTCTTTCTCGTCCGGCCCGTAACGCAGGCGGCGAACTCTCGCTTTCGCGGCTTCCTGCGCCGCGGCCTCGGTCAGATCTCCGGTCTCGGCCTCGCGGTGGTAGTCGCGGAGGATGCTCCACGCAGAGTTCGTGAGCTCGGTCGTCATCTCCCGCTTTCGTTCGACGAGAATATTCTCGATCGTGGGAATTAGAGCGCCGAACAAAAGCGCCACAAAGAATCCGATCACGAGCAGCGACGGTACCACTATTCGCAGAAGTAACCAACTCCAGTTGATCGTTCCCGGGTGTGCATCCTGCGTGATCGTGCCGTCGGCTTTTTCGCCTCTCCCGCTTATACCGTTCCGGGCGTGATCGCCAAGCGCTTCGCGAAACTGCTTCCAGCGTCGGACCGGCATCGCGACGCCGTGCGACAAGATGCCCGGCTGATGCGGACCGTGGAAATCGCTTCCGGCCGAGGTTATGAGCTCGAACCGGTCGGCGAGACCGACAAGGTACTCCTGTTCGTCGGACGAGTACGGTTTGTAGTACGCCTCGAGCCCGTCGAGCCCGAGTTCGACGAGCTGCTCGATCTTGCCTTCGAGCTCCGCGCCCTTCCACGGGGTGTGCAGCGGATGCGCGAGCACAACGATTCCGCCGGCCTCATGCACCGCCTCGATGAGCCGTCGTGCGCCGGCGGGTACCGGTAGGACATCACGGAGCGCGGAATGGTCGGGGTCGAACCCGTACGCGAGAACGTGTATCACGTTCCCTTCGAACATCGCGTGCAGCTCGGCGCCGACGATGTGCGAGATTCCGTGACGGGTTACGACATCGTGAAACGGCACGAGCCCAACCAACGTTTGGTGATCCGTGAGCGACGCGACACCGACTCCGGCGTCAGCGAGCATCTCCGCTACGGCCGCGGGCGAGTAGTACCCGTCGCTCGCGTCGGAGTGGCAGTGAAGATCGACGGTCACGTACGTCGTGCCCTTCGTCGACCGGCGGTTCTGGTTCTCAACTCCCATACGGCTAGTATACTATAACGCATCGTTGAAGACGCCCGCAATAACGGAGATACTTACTCAAGTGACGCGACGGCGCGCCGAAATGTAGATTACGGGGTAAAAAACGTGCGACGTTTCCGGTCTTTGCTCATCGTGTTTGCTCTCATCGCCGCTTCCGTTTCGGGGCAGAGTACCGTCGCCGTTCGAGGTGGAACATTTCTGATGGGGAGCGAGGTTCGGCACAACGAGCGTCCCGTGCGGCGGGTCACCGTCGACGACTTTGCGATCTTCCGGTTTGAGCTCACTTTTCGCGAGTACGAAGAGTTTGCGCGCGAGACGAACCGAGCCGTCCCGTCCGATCCGTTGGGATGGGGACGCGAGTCGCGCCCGGTCATACACGTAAGCTGGAACGACGCAGTCCTCTACGCAAATTGGCTGAGCCGTCGCGACGGACTATCACCGGCGTACGACGTCCGAGCCGACGGTGTGGTCTGGAACCGGACGGCCGACGGTTGGCGGTTGCCGACCGAGGCCGAGTTTGAGTTTGCCGCGCGCGGCGGGCTTGCCGCCGAGGACACGCGGTACGCCGGAGGCTCGGATATCGACACGGTCGCGTGGTACGCCGGAAACTCCGGCGGAATGACGCAGCCGGTAGGGTCAAAACAACCGAACGAGCTCGGCCTGTACGACATGAGTGGAAACGTCGCCGAGTGGATCTGGGATCGATACGCTCTGTACCCGCAAGCCGACGAGCACGACCCGATCGGTCCGACAACCGGAGAGCAACGCGTCGTCCGCGGCGGAAGCTGGCTCGGAACCGAAGAGAGCCCGCGCGTGACCCACCGTCTCGGATTTCGTCCCGATCATCGGGCCGGGAATATCGGATTCCGGCTTGTCAGGACGATCACGATCACCGCCGAACCAGAACTAGAACCAGAACTAGAACCAGAACGCGTGGATGAACCGACTGTGCTGATCGAGGCAGGAACGTTTCTGATGGGCGACGCTGACGCGGAGTTCGACGAAAAACCGGTGAGTCGCGTCCGGCTCGATGCGTTCGATGTCGCCCGAAGAGCCGTCTCGCGGGCCGAGTTCGAAACGTTTGTCTCGTCGACCGGCCATTCATCGATCGCCGACGGTACGATCCGACCGGATGAGCCCGTCAGGAACGTGACGTGGTTCGACGCGATCGTTTACGCGAATTGGTTGAGCCTCGAGCACGGCTTGACTCCCGCGTACTCGATGACACGAAACGAGGTAACGTGGAATCGGGAAGCCGACGGATGGCGGCTCCCGACCGAGGCCGAATGGGAGTATGCTGCGCGAACCGCCATCGATACCGGCGAATCGGTCGAGCCGAGTGGTCTCTGGGAATGGGTCTGGGATTACTACGACCTTTACCCCGGAACCGACCGGGTGAATCCCTCCGGGCCCGCGCACGGTTTCTTTCGTGTTCTTCGCGGAGGCCCGCGCCCGGACGGAACGATGACGCGGAGCTCGCGCAGCATGAGCCCACCGTCGTTTCGCAGCGAGTCGTACGGCTTTCGAGTCGTTAAATCGGTGCGATAAAAAAATAGAGTCGAAACCGGCAGGCAGGAAAAAAATGAAGACGAACAACAAATGCGGCGTGAGCGATCGGACGGCAGCAGGTCGGATGATCCGGATTCTTGTAGTGCTTTTCGGTTTCTCGGCGCTGTTGTTCTCGTGCGCGACCCCAATGCCCGAGCAGCCGGAGCCCGAACCCGTCGAAGAGATCGACGAAGTCGATGACTCCCTCGCGGGAATCATTGCGCGTGGCGATACCGAGGCGCTCGAAAGGTTGTTCGGGCTGCACGTCGATCTTGAACAGGTCGATGCCGAAGGGCGGACACCTTTGCACGTTGCGGTGATCGACGGTAACCATCGGGCGGCCGTGCTTCTTCTTCAACGTGGTGCCGAACCGGATTCCCGTGATCCGGAACGAAAAACCCCGTTGCATTACGCGGTCGAACTCGGCCGCGCGTCTATCGTTTCGGTCCTGGTGGAACACGGTGCGTCGGTCTATTCGGAAGACCAAACCGGTGCGACACCGATTAAAATGGTTCTCGACGGTCCGGCCGAGCTGTACGAAGCGGCGTTGACATCGGCTACTGCGCGTCGGACCGACGACCATGGCCGAACGCCGTTGCATTACGCATCCGTTGCGGGGCGGGTTTCGGTCGTCGAACACCTGATTGCGGTTGGAGCGAGTCTTACTGTTCGCGACTCCTCGGGCGCGACTCCGCTTGACGCCGGACTCACGAACACGGAGCGATACGAGAATGCGCGGGTTGCCGAGCTTTTGATTGGGCGCGATGCGCCTCTTCCGCGCGATGAAGATCTCCTGTTCTTCTACCGGACCGTTGCGAGCCGCAACTGGAATTCTCGGTTCGCCGATCGCGCGACCGCGCTTCATAATGCGGCATCCGGTGGGCACACAGGAATTGTCCGGTTGTTGAACGAACGCGGTGCGGAGCTTGACGCGCTCGATTCATCCGGGCGGACCGCGCTTCACCACGCGTTGGCGAACGCGCACCTGCCGGCCGCCGCGGTACTCCTTGACGCGGGCGCGGGAGCCTCGGCGCGTGATCTCGACGGGAACGGTGTATTCCACTTTGCGTTGGTCTCGGCAACGCCACGAGAAGCGATAGAGATCCTGATCGCCAATCGCGTGAACGCATCACTGCGCAACTCCGAAGGTGATACCGCGCTTCATCGGGTGGTGAGGCTCGATACGTCGAGCGAGTTTCGCAGCGATCTCGTGCGGCTTTTGCTTTTCGGTGGTGCGGATGTCAACGTGCAGAACGACGAAGGAACGACGGCGCTGCTCGAGGCGGTTCGCCGACGGGATCGGCCCGTGGCAGAGTTGCTTCTTGCGGCCGGTGCAGGCGTCTTTTTTGAGAATAACGCGGGCGATTCACCGGCTCGCGCGGCGTTCGAGTTCGGGTCGGGTGTGATCGAGTGGTTTGTCGAGGCTGCGGGAGTGACATTGCGCGATACGGACGGTAACTCGCTCCTGCACGCCGCCGCGCGCGATAACAGACCGGACGCGGTGGAGTATCTACTTGAAAACGGGATGACGGTTTCGGTGAGAAACGGCGCGGGAGAAACACCGCTCCACACCGCGATCCGCAACCGAGCGACTGACGCCGCGCACGCCTTGATCTCTGCCGGCGCAAACCTCTACGCACTCAACAACGAGGGGCGTTCGCCGATTTCATTCGCGTTCGACCACGATCGAGAGTGGCGCGGTCGTTTTTTTACCGCGGACGTGCTCTCGATTCGCGATACCGCGGACAACACATTGCTCGCGTCGGCGGTGACCGACGGACGAACCGATTCGGTCCAACAGCTGCTCGAGCTCGGCGCCGATGTTCACGCGCGTGACCGTGCCGGTAACACGGCGCTCCATCAGGCCGCGAGGCTCGGCGAAATCGAGGCTCTTCGGCTCTTGACCGCCGCGGGCGCACAAGTGGCGACCCGTGATGCGCAAGGTAACTCGCCGCTTCATGTGATCGGGCCGGGTGACGCCGAGAGAGCGATCGAACTGCTCCTCACACGCGGGGCGGAGCTTGAATCGAGAAACAACGAAGGACGTACGCCGCTGCACGAAGCGGCGCGGCGCGACGACGGTGACGTCGTCCGTGTCTTGCTCGCGCGCGGAGCGTCGCCCGACACGCGCGACTCGCGTGGTCGGACGCCGCTTTTTGACGTCGTCCAAGCGGGGCACGCGAGCACTTCCGTGGCCTTGATCGAGGCAGGCGCACCGGTAAACGCGCGTGACTTTGACGGCAATACTCCGCTTCACGTCGCGGTGTCCGAAAGCCATGGTGAGCTCATCCGTGTCGGACGGTCTCTCGGCGTCGATATCTTCTCAGAGAACGCGCAGGGCCAAACCGCTCTCGACATCGCGTTCCTGCACGGCGGCGGTCGCCTCGAGGCTCTCGTCGATCGGTTCAATGTCAACGAACAGGACAACCGGGGTAACACGCCGTTGCATCGTGCGCTGTTGAGCAACGCGCCGACCGAGGCGATCGAGTATCTGGTTTCACTCGGCGGGGATCTCGGAATTCGAAACGCACGGGGGAGGAGGCCGATCGATATCGCGCGCGAAAACGAGAATGCGACTCAGATTCGTCTCATTGAACAGGGACGATAATCGGTGCGTATAGACACAGCTCGGTGAGCGTGGTACACACACTCGGGACGCGTTCTGCGCCGACCGAGGAGAAAAATGAGTCAGGAGAACCGAAATAACGGTGTCCGAAATATAGCGATCATCGCGCACGTCGATCACGGCAAGACGACGCTCGTCGACGCGATGTTTCGCCGGAGCGGACTGTTTCGCGAAGGCGCCGTCCTGGAAGAGCGCGTAATGGACCGCATGGATCTCGAGCGCGAGCGTGGCATCACGATCGCGGCGAAGAACTGCGCGGTCGCGTGGAACGGCGTGAAGATCAATATTATCGATACGCCCGGCCACGCCGATTTTGGTGGTGAAGTCGAGCGCGCGCTTTCGATGGTCGACGGTGCGCTTTTGATCGTCGACGCCGCGGAGGGTCCGCTCCCGCAGACGCGGTTCGTTCTGCGAAAGACGCTCCAGCTCGGACTGCGCGTCATCGTCGTGATCAACAAGATCGACCGCAAAGACGCGCGTCCGCACGTCGTGCTCGACGAAGTCTCGAGCCTCTTCATCGATCTCGACGCGACCGACGCGCAGATGGAGTTCCCGCACGTCTACGCGATCGCGCGCGACGGCATCGCGCAGCGCACCGTGGAAGAAGAAGGGCGCGATCTCTCGGTGCTGCTCGACATGATCGTCGACGAGATTCCCGGTCCGATCGTGAAAGACGATTCGCCGTTTCAGATGCTCGTCTCGGACCTGGGGTACTCGGACTACCTCGGCCGGCTCGCGATCGGCCGCGTCTCGAACAGGGCGATCAAGGCGAACGACATGCTCGTGCGCATCGACGCCGCCGCCACGCAGCAGCCGCTCAAGGTTTCGCGGCTTCAGGTGTACGAAGGCGTCTCGATCGTCGAGGCGGCGACGGTCGAGCCCGGCGACATCGCGGTGTTGTCCGGGATCGACGAGGTGCATATCGGCGACACGATCTGCACGCGCGACGATCCCAAACCGATGAAGCGGATCGTCGTCGACGAGCCGACGGTCTCGATGCTGTTCGCGCGGAACAGCTCGCCGTTCGCCGGACGCGAGGGCCGGTACGTCCAGGGAACGAAGCTGCGCGAGCGGCTCATGAAAGAAACGCTTCGTAACGTCTCGCTCGTGATCGACGACGCACCGGAGCGCGAAGGCGTCGTCGTGAAAGGGCGCGGCGAGTTCCAGATGGCGATTCTGATCGAGACGATGCGCCGCGAAGGCTACGAGATGTGCGTCGGCCGGCCCGAAGTGATCTACCGGAAAGAGAACGGCAAGGTACTCGAGCCGA
>PXBQ01000480.1 GCA_003566875.1 Spirochaetaceae bacterium
CCGAAGCGCATGTCGATCTCGGACTGGCCGCCCGTCGCGACCTCGTGATGCTGCGCTTCAACCGGGATTCCGATGTCTTCCATATGCAACATCATCTCCGTCCGGAGATCTTGAAGGCTGTCGGTCGGCGGAACCGGGAAGTAGCCTTCCTTGTACCGCGGTTTGTACCCGAGATTCGGGCCTTCGTCGCGGCCTGTGTTCCAACGTCCTTCTGCCGAGTCGAGGAAGTAGTATCCCGAGTGTTCGTTCTGGTCGAAGCGGATATCGTCGAACACGAAGAACTCGGCTTCGGGGCCAAAGTACGCTGTGTCCGCGATGCCGAGAGCCTGCAGATACTTCTCGGCCTTACGCGCGATGTTCCGAGGGTCACGCGTGTAGTCCTCGCCGCTGATCGGGTCGCAGATGTTACAGATCAGTACGAGGGTCTTGTACGCCGAGAACGGATCGATGAAAGCGGACTCCGCAACCGGGCGCACCAACATATCGGACTCGTTGATGGCCTGCCACCCGCGGATACTCGAGCCGTCGAAGCCGAGCCCGTCAGTGAAGAGCGATTCTTCGAACACGGTCACCGGAATCGAAAAATGCTGCCACATCCCGGGGAAATCCATGAAACGGAAATCTACAACCTGTACTTTTTCTCTCTCGATCAGAGAGAGAACATCCTTGGGAGTCATGTTACTTCCCATATTTTCTCCTTCGATAAGTCTTTGATGAGGCACCGCCTCGTCCACACCGTATTCCGAGTCCCCCCGTCAGCGTGTGTCGAATGGAGTATACCGACCTTTTCTGTAGGTATCAAGTAATTTTGCGACAAAATTGTAAGAAAATTTAGAGAATACTACATCAAAGGCGTTTAATCGGTTGGAACATCCCTTTCGGTCGAAAAATGAGCAGCGCCGTCGAGGAACTCGCGGAATCGCCGTCGAGTGCGTGCCGTTACGGTCTCGAGATGCGAGTAGAACCCCGCGGCGTCTCGGCCGAAAACACAGCGTGCGAGTTTTTCTCGGTCTTCTTCGACCGTCGGCAGCGCGTGGCGCTGTTTGTCGTCGTACAGCTGCAAGAAATGCTCGACGCGACGCAGAAACTCGTAATCCGTCGCGATCTCGGCGGCGACGTCGCGAGTGAGCGCTCCCGCCTCTTCGAGCCGCGAGATCGCATCGAGAGTGTTCCCGATCAGTACGTCGAGGTGTGTCGGCGCGAGCAGGAACTGAAGGCCCTGGACGAGGAACTCAATGTCACGAATCCCTCCTTCGCCGTTCTTGACGTCGGGCCCCGCGTTAGGCCGGAGATAGTGCTGGATCGCGACCTCGCGCATCTCTTTGATGCTCGCGCGAATTTGCGCGGGTTCGGCGCGCGCGAGGAACTCCGTTTGGACCGCGCCCAGGAACTCGGTGCCCACGTCGAACGCGCCCGCGACAGGGGCGAGCTTGATCAGGGCTTGATACTCCCAGAGCGAGGCATCCCTCGTGTAGTACGCCGTTATCGCGGGAAGCGAAAACACCGTGCCGCCGGCTGCGCCGTACGGTCTGAGTCTGAGATCGACTCGGTATGCGCGGCCCTCGATCGTGAAGTCGGTCAGATCTCGTACCACGGTCTTCAGGACTCGTGTGTACAGCATCTGCTCGGCGTCACTCTTGTTCTCACCTTCGGGTCGGTACACGGCGACGATGTCGATGTCCGACGAGTAGTTCAGCTCTCCGGCCCCGAGTTTCCCGAACGCAAGAAGGCAGAACCTTTCGGCCTGATGCGCCTGATCGGGGATCTCGGCCCAAACCCGGTCTAGCGCGGCCTGAAGGATTGCGCGCGCAACGGCGGTGATCTCGGACACTATCGTGCGCATCTCGACGCCAAGGCAGATGTCGCGCGTCCCGATCCGCACGATCTCGCGTTTTCTGAATCGTCTGATCGCATTCAGCCATTCGGTACGGTTCTCAGTCTCGCCCGATACGCGCGATAACTCGGTGTACAACTCGTCATACCCACGTTCGCCCGCGACGACGACCGGATCGGTGATCCACGAGTAGATCGCCGGATCGCGGATAACCGTGTCCGAGAGAAACTGGCTACTCGCGAAGATCGTGAACAGCAACTCGAGCCGGCGCGGTTGCGACAAGAGTTTCGAATAGTGCGCCGCGCGGTCGTCGATGCGTCGCACGTACTGCTCCCAGTTGTTGAGCGCCATGTCGGGATCCGCGCACGTGCGGAGTTCGTCCCACGCGAGCACCATAAGCCGGGCGAACAAATCGACAACCGTGCCGGCGGCGAGCGAACGGATGTTCACGATCGCGCGATCGGGATCGACGAATCCGGCGCCGGCGATCGTAGAAGCCGCGTCGTCGGCGGGCGTCGCGTCCGAGAGAACGAGGTCTGCGACGCTCACAGTTCGTTTCCCGGGAATCGCGTCTCGACCGAGGTGCCGCTCGACGAAGGTTCGGATCCACGCGGTGTACGTTTCAAACTCGACTCGCAACTTCTGCGATGCGCTCAACCCCGGCGAGTCTTCGTACCCACTTCGACGCGCTAAGTGTCGATACTCGAGAGTGTCGAACTCGGGCAGAAAGAGATCCTCCGCGTTTCCGCGCAACATCCGCAGTCCGTTGATCACGCGCCTGAGAAAACGGTACGCGTCGATCATGCTTTCCGTCTCGCTGGGCACAATCGTGCCGATCTCCGAAAGACCGCGCAACGCGTCGTGAATGCCCGGCGTCCTGAGCGACTCGTGTTCCTTTCCGTGTGTGATCTGGAGAATCTGAACGTTGTACTCGAGATCGACCAGAGCTCCCGGGCTGAACTTGGCGTTGACACGGTCCGGTTCGGTCTTCGACGCAATCTGGCTCAACCGGAGCTCACGGACTTCGGGAATCCTTATCGCGTCGCCCGAGTACAGGAGCTCGTCGCGAACGCGCACGACGCGACGGCCGAACGTTCCATCGCCTGCGATGTGGCGGAGCCTCACGAGCGCGAGTCTCTCGACCGAGTGCGCGGGCCCGCCCGCGCGGTAGTACTCGATGAAGCTCTCGAGCCGGCACGCGGGGGGGCCGTCGAGGCCGTGCGGCCTCAGGCGAAGATCGACGCGGAAAATGCCCTCTCTTCGCGCGTGGATCATCATCGTCGCGGCGCGCCACATGCGGTCGAAAAAGTCCCTGTTCGCGATTTTGTGATTGCCGTCGATGCTCCCGTCGGTTTCGCCCGCGTCGCCGTACACGAACAGAAGCTCGATATCCGACGCGTACCCGAGCGCCGACCCGCCGAGTTTCCCGAGCCCGAACACGGCCCAGTCGACCGGAAGGCCCGCAGCGGTCCGCGGGGTCCCGAACGACTGAACGTGAGAGTCGTACGCAATCCGCGCGGCAGCGCGGACGACCGCATCGGCGAGCGCAGTGAGCCGTCGGCTCAAAAAGTAGAAGTCCTGGTTCTCGACAAGAATATGATCGAGATCGATGAGGAATGACTCGCGGTCCTTGAAGGCGTTCAATACCTCGATCTTTTCGTCGACGCTGCTCGTGGATTCAAGCCGTCGCGTCAGCTCGCCTTCGATCTCCACCTCGTCGAGACTGAGTCGGCGTTCGGCCTCGATCGATCCTAACAACGGGATGAGGTTTTCGTGCTGAAGTCGAATGAAGTCTTCCCAGATAAACGAGCTCGTACCGAGAAGGACCGCGAGCTCCTTCTGGAGAACCGGGTTCACGAGTACGTCGCGGACCGCAGTGCCGTCGGTCTCGTCGGTGATGTCCTGCACGAGCTGCTCGAATCTGACGATCGCGTTGTACGGGTCGGGAGCGCGGTCGAGAAAAAAAGTGAACTGCTTCGTGAACAAAATCGAGAGTTTGATACGGTCGAGCAGCGGGGCGTGCGTGATCGCGCGGCCGGATCGATCAACGAGATCGAACGTATCGTGAATGACCGCGCCGCGCGTTTCGATCTGCACGTTCTCGATCGAGATCTGTCGGATCGCGAGCGCGACACTGAGCGAGTACAGAAAGAACGGAGTGTCTTCGGCGACGACGGAGATGCGCGTGAATTCGGTGCAGGTGCCGTCGATCTCGATCGTAACCGGCATCAAAGCACCCGAACTCGACGGAGCGTGCAGCGACACCGCGGCGGCGACCTCTTCGGTGATGAGTCGACGCGCGTGTTCCCGCGACGCTTCCGTGTCGTCGCGCAGATAGCGATACACGGCACCGAACTTCGTCTCGAACGTCTCGCACCACTGCGAGTACGGGACTCCGTCGCGCAACCGTCCGACAAAGGTGTCTATGATCAAGCGCTGTGGCGTGCCGGCGGTACGCCCCGTGTGGACGCTGCCTGAGACGATGTTCATCCCGGTTGCCGAGAGAACGCCGGTGACGATTGTAAACAGCGAGTGAACGTCGTATCCGACGATCGTGACGTGGACGCCTCCGGGCGTCTCGAGCTCGCGTGCGTCGACGCTGTACGGGGTGTCCGGTGATAGCCGCGCGATTTCTTCCGCGTGAGACGCCTTCACTTCGGCCGTGTACGCCGCGAGGTAACGTTCCGAGAAGATCTGTTCCAGCCGGATCGGAACCGGATCGATCGTGTCCATTGCCGTGAGTATACGATCCCGCGGACCCAATATCAAACGGCCGGACAACGACGGACCTCGGCACATACCGGACTCCATACCGGACTCGCTTCGACAATTCACTTTGACACGGCGGTCGAGCGAAGGTATTATCGCACGATGGAACACACAATGGATCGTGATCGCGACTGGTTTGAACGCGATGTTCTCGATAGGTTTATTCGGTACGCCCGGGTGCACACGACTTCCGACCGCCACTCGACGTCGAATCCGTCCTCGGCAATTCAGTTCGATCTCGCGCGAATGCTGTACGAGGAGCTCGAGGCGATCGGATTGAGTGACATCTACTTCGACGACCGGTGTTTCATTATCGCGCGGCTACCCGGTACCGGCGACAAGGCCGATGCCGCGCCGATCGGGCTGATGGCGCATATCGATACCGCGCCCGACACGAGCGGAGAGGACGTCCGCCCCGTCGTTCGGAAGGCGTACGACGGTGGAGCGATTGATCTCGGCGACGGGCACACTCTCGACTCCGAGGTATATCCGACTCTCACCCGATACATCGGCGATACGATTATCACGACCGACGGGCGCACGTTGCTCGGCGCGGACGACAAAGCCGGGATCGCGGAGATCATGAGCGCGGTCGCGTACCTTGTCGAGCACCCCGGAATCGCGCGCCGGCCGCTCGAGCTCATCTTCACGCCCGACGAGGAAATCGGTCGCGGTATGGATGGATTCCCGATTCACGAACTGAACTCCGCGCACTGCTACACGCTCGACGGGAGTCTCGAAGGTACGGTCGAGGCCGAGTGCTTCACCGCGTACGCCGCGCGGATCGAGATCGAGGGATACGTGATCCACCCCGGTGACGCGCGCGGCCGGATGGCCAACGCAGTTACCATGGCGGGGCGGTTTCTCTCGATGTTGCCGGGTGCCGAGAGTCCCGAGGCCACCGACGGACGGTACGGGTTTTACTGTCCGGTCGAACTGCACGGCGACTACGGGCACGCGACCGTCGATCTGATCCTACGCGACTTCGAGGATCAGGTCGTGCAGCGTCGGATCGCGGCGCTCGAGACGTTCTCTCGTGCGGTCGAGGCCGCGCATCCCGGCGGAAAAGTCACCGTGACCACCCGCCGGCAGTATCTGAACATGAGGGATCGGCTGAGCGAAAGACCGGAGATCATGCGGAGTCTTGAAAAAGCGATTCGTGCTACCGGAATGGAACCCGTGCGGCACTCGATTCGCGGCGGAACCGACGGTGCCCGCCTGACCGAGATGGGTATCCCGACTCCGAACATGTTCACGGGTGGACAGAACTTCCACGGCCGGTACGAGTGGATTCCACTCTCGGCGATGGTTCGGGCGATCAAGACGGTCGTGAACCTGGCGCAGATCGTAGAATAGTCTCCAAAAAGAACGTCCCAAAAAAAGTCGTTGCTTTTCGCGCGTTTTGTAGTATGCTATAAGTATATGTTGAAAAGGGTTGCGCGCCGAAAAATGGAAGTATTTCTCTTTTTGTCCATTTCGGTGGTCGTGATCGGATGCGGAGATACCTCCCTGTTTATGTCTCCCGTGCGCGAGCCGTCTCGCGTGACTATCCACACTCTCGATGACGGAGAAGTCCTTCCGCACGGTGCATCGATTCCCGTGTCGCTTCAATTCTCTCCGGATCCCGACGGCAGCCCGACGGTCGTCGTCGTCGTCGAGCTGTTCGACGCGGACGGGGAGATCATCGCCGACAGCGAGTTCGAGACCGAGTCGCGCTCGGGGGAGCTGCCGGAGATCGAGTTGCCGATACTTCCCGACGGCGTGTACACGGTGCGATTCTCGATTCTTGACGGGGAGGAAAACATTGTAGTCGTCGAGCGGCGTTTCTTTTACGCCGACGGTCGGTACGCGATCGCCGGGATATCGGCGTATCCGCCTATCATGGATCCGGACTCCGCAGGCATCGTACGAGCGCATCTTGACGTACCCCCCGCATCGGACCCGTACGTGAGGTGGTACTCCGGCAGTCGCGTGATCGGCGAAGGGTTCGTGAGTACGGGAGCCGATACAATCGAGATTCAATCACCGGCGGAAGAGGGCGTACATCCTATTCGCGTCGAGTTGATCCCGTTTGTCCCGGAGTCGGGTAGCGTGGTTTCGTCCGTGCTCGTGCAACGCAGCGAGATCGTCGTGAAGCGAGACCGCGACGCGACGGGGGCCGAACTGTCGCCGCGCGATTCGTACTACTCGCTCCTCCATCTTCGTGGCAACTTTCGCGACGACGGGTATCGCGTTAAGTCGGTGCGCGCTCCCCGTAATGGCGACGCGATCGGTGCGCCGCGCGTCAGGATAGACGGTGAGGTGTTCGGGTACTATCTCGATGGCTCATCCGGAATCCGGCTCGATGAACTCGTTCTTCCGTTCGACGATGGGGTGCTCTCGCCGTTTTCTTTCCACATTCGATTCCTACCGTACGAGTTCGAGGGCACGCGACGCGTGTTTCACGCGCTCGGTGACGATCCGGGATCGGCGAGGATCGAGTTCGAGATCCTGCTCCGCGACGACATGTACGGCGCGTTTGTGCTGTCGTATCTCGATGTCGAGTATCACAGCGAGTTCGTTCCTCTTCAGATAGAGACAGGAGCCGTGTCGAGTCTCGTTCTCTCGTTGAAACCCGGCGCAAACGGAACTCCCTACTCGTGGTTCACGAACGGACGCGCGGTCGGTGACGGCACCGTACCACTCGCTCTCGAGCGGACCGAGAGCGCGGGACGATGGACACCAAACGCAGGTGTTTCGACGATCGGCGGTGCGGACGGTATCGTCGCTATCGTCGATGAGTTTGGCGTTTTTTTCCGTGACGCGGATAAACTGCCCGCTGCCGACGCGGATGTCTTTTCGAACGCGATGCGCGCGCAGTACGGCGAGAATTTCGTGTACGCAGAAGGGTTCGAGTCGGACGCGCCGTTTGTCGACGACGCGCGCGTCGAAGCCGGTTCGCTTGTGATTCCTGCCGGATCGACCGTGTCGTTTGAACCTTTCTTCTTTGACAACGAGGCGCTCACAATCGAGATGGAGTTCGAACGTATCATGCCGGGACTCGAACTCGAGTTCTTCGTTGTCATGACCGGTGGCCGGCGCGCCGAGGCCGCAATCGAGCGCTTCCCGGTGTACGACGTTCCATCGCCGGATGAGAACCTCTCGAGTGACGATGTCGAGATCGTTGTCGATTCCGAAGGGCAGGTGATCGTCGTGGTCGTGCACGCAACGCCGGAGCTGGAGTTTCGTCTTGATGAAATGGTTCTCAATAGCACATCGCCTGCAGGTTTCGAGGGTTTGGTGGTTGCCGTGACAACCGAGACCGAAGTTCGTCTGCGGTCGATCGTCGCGCACCGTACGGGCCGACGTTTCGCGACGCCGGCGACTCAGTAAGATCCTTTATCGCTATAACTACTTGGAAACCGATAGAAAATTTCCCTTCGCCGCGTTACAATGACAACGTCCGCGGGCTAACTGCGGTAAGTACTCAAATGGAGGAAGTAGTGAAGAGAGCAAAAGGTTTCGTTCTTGTTTGCGGTTTGGCAGCCGTCCTTATGTCCGCGTGCGCGTCGGCGCCCGAGCCGGAAGCCGGGCCGAGCGCGCCCGAACCGA
>PXBQ01000009.1 GCA_003566875.1 Spirochaetaceae bacterium
AGACCGAAGTTCGTCTGCGGTCGATCGTCGCGCACCGTACGGGCCGACGTTTCGCGACGCCGGCGACTCAGACTCAGTAAGATCCTTTATCGCCATAACTCCGTGAAAATCGATAGAAAATTTCCCTTCGCCGCGTTACAATGACAACGTCCGTGGGCTAACTGCGGTAAGTACTCAAATGGAGGAAGTAGTGAAGAGAGCAAAAGGCTTCGTTCTTGTTTGCGGTTTGGCAGCCGTCCTTATGTCCGCGTGCGCGTCGGCGCCCGAGCCGGAAGCCGGGCCGAGCGCGCCCGAACCGATTCTCCGCCGCCCCGATATCCTCGATCACAAGAATTATCGTTTCGGGCGAGACGTGCCCGAGTGGGTGTTCCTCGACCAAATAGAGCTCGAACAACTCTCTGAGTTCGACGGATACTACGTTTTCAAGTTCGAGTCGCCGCGCGCGCGCAGCCTTGATGGGGCTCAGCTTTGGACGCGTAACTTCACCGCGGCTTCGCAGATTGCTCAAATCGTCCGGAACCGCGTTCAGGTCCGATTCGCGGGTGCCGCGGCGGGTGACATGGATGCGATTGAGACGTACATGGAGCAGGTCGTTCAGAGTTTCTCCGACGTGGAATTTTCGGGTTACGTGCCCGCGGCCGATTACTGGGTCCAGATGAGATACTATCGACCCGATGGATCCGTCGAAGAAGACGCGTACACGTATCTCGTGCTGTACCAGATTCCTCGGACGACGCTCGACCGGATGATACGGGAAGCGCTCGAGAGCGCCGACGGCGCGACGAGCGAGAACGAACAGACCGTGCGTGACAGAGTCAAAGAGGCGTTCGCAGCGGGGATGTGATCGTGAGTGACTCTCGGCAACCGGGTGTGTACCACGCCGTTGCCGTTCCGCCGCTTCGTTTTGCCGTGCGAACCTGTAATCGGTGGTAGAGTCGTGGCCGGACGCGATATTTCACGACGTCTTGTTCTCATTACGATCGGTTTGGCCGCAGCGGGCGTCGTGGTTTCGTCGTGCGGCACCGGACCGCCGGCGCGCGGCGAGCAACGCGCGCCCGATGGACATCCGGTGCACGACGAGCGGCCTTCGCATGACGTACCCGAGCCGAGCGATGATCAGCGACCGGAGGAACCCGAACGCGGCGACGATCCGACCGACGATTCGCCCGACAATCCGATGATCGAGTCTGAACGCGATCCTCACTCCGTCGCGACCGCCGCTCTGCCGGGTGCGTCAAATCCGGTGAGTCGTCCCGACTCCGCGGCGCGCGGCCGGTATCACGATGCCGAGATCCGTGCGATCGAGCACCGGGCGGCCGGAGAGTACTTCGACGCGATTTCGGAGTACTCACTCGCTGTTCGCGCCGCGATCGACGACAAGGCACCGGCCGAAGTCGTCGATCGCCTTGCCACGGTACTCGAAGCGACGATTCGGGAGATCAGCCTCACAAAGCGGACCGATAATCTGACCGGCGTCGTACGTCGACCGGTCGAGGATGCATTCGTGCTCGAGGTTTCGACGCCTCGTGGAGCGTTCGTTTCGGTCCCGATAACGGTTGCCTATCGCGAAGCTCGTCCCGACGGCAGAACCGCGGTCCGAACCGCCTCGCTGCAAACCGACGCCGCGGGACGCGTCGAGTTCGTGCCTCCGTCGCTCGCGGTCCCTGGCCGTGAGACGGTCACGATGGTTCTCGATCTCTCTTCGTACATCGCTCCGGTGACCGGCGTCGAGACCCACGACGCGGTTGTCGCGCGTATTGGTGGAGTCGCGGCGGAGAAACGCGCCACATTCGTGTACATCGTCGAATCGCGCGCGAGAGAGATCCGGACGTCCGTCGCCGTCGTCGAAACGGACATCGCCGGGAATCCGCTCGCTACCGATACGACCGCAAATGCGATGACTCAGCTGCTTATCGGAGAGGGATTTACCATGACTCCCGGAACGGTTGACGCGCGGCCGGCGCGCAACCTCACCGGTGAGGACGCGGCTCGGTTTCTCCGCACCGCGGTTGATCCCGACGTGCAACGCGTAGTATTCGGTACGGTCAAGATCACGGGATTTGAGGAGGACAACGGATTCGTCGTAACGGTGAGTGGCGAAGTGTCGATGATCGAGTTGGAAACCGGGGCCACGGTATCGCGCGTCTCGGCGACTCAGCGCTCGCGCGGGCAGAGCTCTTCCGCTGCGATCTCGGCCGCGTTCCGCGCGATCGGCATCCGATTCGGCCAGGATATCGTCGCCGCATTCCGTTAGCCGCCCGTGCCGTTTTCTGCCGCGTCATCGTTTGGCGGCCTTACACCGGGTTCCACCGCACCTCTGCCTCGGTGAGGATCGCACGTGGATCGTTCGTGATCACGCCGTCGGCACCGTGCGCGAGAACGCGGAGCGCCTCGTCGCGATCGTCGATCGTCCACGGCAGAAACGGATAGCCCTCGATCGTTCCCATCACAAACCGATAGAGACGACCGACGCGCGGGTGATGCGGTTTGAGCGCGTCGGTTCCGACGATGAACCGACCCACACCGTGCCGAAGAACCGGCGGCACGCCGTCGTGTGACGAGTAGATCACGGCGATCGGCACATCGGTGTTTACCGTACGGAACGAGCGCAACGCGTACGGGTTGAAGGAAGATACGATGCAGCGGTGTTGAGCACCGTGGCGGGCGATCGTTTGGGCTACCTGTTGTTCCAGGCCCGTCGGAACGCGCGAGCGGCACTTCATCTCGATGTCGAGATACGTCGTCGGCCCGAGCGTTTCAAACACTTCATCGAGAAAGGGAATTCTCTGGCCCTCGAAACCGCCCCCAAACTTGGCTCCGAAATCCAGGGTTCGCAGTTCCGCCGCGCTCGTCTCGGCGACGACACGATCGCTGTCCGCGACTCTTCCGGTCGAGTCGTCGTGCGTGACGACAACCTTGCCGTCGGCGGTTCGGTGCACGTCGAGTTCGACACCCGGTACTCCCTCGCGAACAGCAAGCTCAAACGCCGCTATCGTATTCTCAGGTGCCCGGGTCGACACCCCGCGGTGTGCGAACACCAGAGGGCGAGCGTATGCCGGCAGAATTGGTAACCTCGTCCTTCGTCGCGTCATTTCTCGTCCTGCCCCGGAGCCTGGTTCTCTTCATCGGCAAGCTTGCGTTTCAACGCTTCGAGCTCTACGTCGAGCTCCGCGCTTCTCATCTCGTTCTCGAGCGCGTGGTGTTCCCCGACGACCGACTCGAGGTTCCTGAGTAGCGCATCAGGGTCGACCGTGCGTTCGCCCGCGATATTCACGCTCCGGAGGTTCTCTTTCATAACCGCGACGTCGTGCGCGAGCTCGGCCTCCTCGACGCCGAGCGCCTCGTGCTTCTCGGTGAACGCACGGCACTGTGATAGTGCCTCGTCGTATAACTCGGTTCTGCCCGCCTCTTGCGCCAGTCGGGCGCGTCGCTCCCATTCTTCAAAACTCTTTCGGAGTTGCGCTCGTTCGCGCTTGATCGAGTGAAGCTGTGTGGCGCACCGAAGAACGTACTCCCGTGCGTCCTCCGGCGACATCCCCGAAAGATCGGTGGTCTCCATAATCGTCTCCCGCGGTTAATCGGTGTCGTCCTCGCTACTGTACCGTCGTTCCGCTCGAAAAGGCAACACACGGATACCGACACACACGGGCGTCGACCCATCGTCGGTGTCGACATCGCGCGACGTTTATGGAAAGATACCGTTGTATGTCGACCGATGAAGAAACGACCCCAGACGCGGACTCCGACGGCGCGTACGATCCGATCGCGGCGCTCGCGACTCCGTACGCGCAGAGCGCGGTCGCGGTGATCCGCGCCTCGGGCGCTCGCGTGATCGAGCTGGTCGCACCTCTGTTCTCGCGTCCAGAGAAGCTTCGAGACGCTCGCCGGTACACGATCGTGCACGGACGTTTTCACGGCCGTGATGGCCGGACGATCGACGAAGTTCTCGTGAACGTGTTCCGTGCGCCGAACAGTTACACGGGTGAGGACTCGGTCGAGATTAACTCTCACGGGAGCCTGCCGGTGATCGAGCGGATTCTCGAGACGCTGTACTCATCGGGGTTCCGCCCCGCCGAACCCGGTGAGTTCACGCTGCGTGCGTTTCTCTCGGGAAAACTCGATCTCACGCGAGCCGAAGCGGTCAACGAGATTATCCGCGCGCGGAGCGACCGTGCACGATCGCTCGCGATGAACCGCTTGGGCGGAAGTATCGAACGCGCGATCGACTCGGTCAAGGGTCGCCTGGTCGATATTCTTGCGCGAGTCGAGATTCAGCTTGATTACCCCGAGGAGGATACCGGTGAAGTCGTGATTCCTCCCGAGGTGATCGACGAGACGATCGTACGGCTCGAGTCGCTCGTCGCGACGTACCGTATTGGACGTGTGTACCAGGAAGGAGTGAGAGTCGCGATTGCCGGACGAACGAATGCCGGAAAGTCGTCTCTGTTCAACCTGTTTGTGCGCGAGGACCGATCGATAGTATCCGACGTGCCCGGTACGACTCGCGACTACATCGAGGCTACGACGATTATCGACGGCGTTCCCGTCCGGCTTTTTGATACCGCGGGTCTCCGTGTGAGCGAGGACACCATCGAGACAGAGGGAGTCCGCCGGTCCGAGTCGATCCTCGGGACTGCCGGCCTCGTCGTATACGTTGTGGATGGAATCGAGGGGGTTGTCGCCGACGACAAGCGGCGCATCGAGCAGATCTCGGACCGTGTCCCGTGCATCGTCGCGTGGAACAAGATCGATTTGGTGGATGCGCGGGTCTGCCCGTCAGGGTTTATCGGGATCAGTGCGGAGACCGGCGACAACGTCGAGGCGTTGCGCGCGTCGATCGCCGCGAGGATCACCCCTGAGCTCGGCGTGGTCGACGGTCGGCCCGTGATCGATTCGGTGCGACAGAAGGATCTGATCGAACGCGCGCTCGTAGCGCTGCGCGAAACGAAAGTCGGAGTCGACGGCGGCGTCCCCGTCGACGCGGTCGCGATCGACCTTCAGGAAGCAATTCGGGCGCTCGGCGAGATCACCGGGGAGGTGACGACCGACGATATTCTCGACGCGATGTTCTCGGGCTTCTGTGTCGGCAAGTAGCCGGCCTTGACAGCGGTCGGCCGACGACCGGATAATGGCGCAGAGGTAGGCGTGGGACGCGAAAAACGACGATTCAGACGCGCAGAGTTCGAGACGCGCGGCACAGCGACACACGGCCGGACCGTCGTCGCGTTTTCGGTTATCAACCTCTCGTTGAAAGGTGCTCTTGTGAACCCCGACGACTCCGATGCATTTTCGCTCGGGACGACGGTCTCGCTTTCGATCGAGTTGCCGGGGTCTGACCTCACGATCGTCGCCGACGCCGAGTATATCCATCGTGAGTACGAGTATCTCGGGTTCCGCTTCGTCCTGGTCGATATCGAGTCGATACCGCACCTTCGCCGGCTTGTCGAGTTGAACGCTCCCGACGACGGCGACATAATCGACGAGCTTCCTTTCCTCTACAACGGCTGAACGCGCCGGCGGATCGTATGCCGCACGGTTTGAAGCGCGCGTGTTGTATCACGTGGCGCTGCCGTGATACGCTCCGGCTAAATCTAACTATTGGAGTCATGTAAATGGAGTTTGACGCGATTGTGATCGGCGGCGGACACGCCGGGATCGAAGCCGCGCTTGTGAACGCGCGGCTGGGATTCCGGACGCTCATGATCACGCAGAACCTCGACTGCATCGGAAAACTTTCGTGCAACCCGGCAGTCGGAGGGCTCGCGAAAGGAAATATGGTCAGAGAGATCGACGCGCTCGGCGGTGAAATGGGACGCTTGATCGACGCGACGATGATCCAGTTCCGGGTGCTCAACCGAAGCCGCGGACCGGCGGTACAGGCCCCACGCGCCCAAGCCGACAAACCGGCGTACCAGACCGCAGCGAAGAAGACGCTCGAGAGACAACCGAATCTCGACCTTTTCCAGGACACCGTCGTCGACTTCATTCTCGACGGGTCGGGCCGCAGAATTTGTGGCGTCGTGACCGAGCGGGGTCGGCGGTTCTCGGCGTCGGTCGTCGTGTTGACGACCGGGACATTCCTGAACGGGAAGATCTTCGTCGGCGAGTACTCGACCTCTGCAGGGCGAATCGGCGAGCCGGCGGCGCACGGACTCGACCGACCGCTGCGCGAACTCGGGTTCACGATGGGTCGGATGAAGACGGGCACACCCGCGCGGGTGTCGCGCCGGTCGCTGGATTTTGACAAACTCGAGACGCAGTTCGGCGACGACGAGATCGTTCCGTTCTCGTTCTCGCACACCGGTGTCGATCGGCCGAAGCTGCCGTGCTTCATCACGTATACTAACACCGCGACGCACGACATTCTGCGCGAGAACATGAGCCGATCGCCGCTTTTCTCGGGGACGATCGTCGGCGCCGGCGCGCGGTACTGTCCGTCGATCGAAGACAAAGTCATGAAGTTCCCCGATCGTGACCGCCACCACGTCTTCATCGAGCCCGAAGGGCTCGATACCGAAGAGATGTACTTGAACGGATTGTCGTCGTCGATGCCCGAAGACGTGCAGGAAGCGTTTATCCGCACGATCCCCGGACTTGAAAACGCGGTAATCGTGCGTCCGGGATACGCGGTGGAGTACGACTTCATGGATCCGATGCAGCTCACTCCCGCGCTCGAGTCGAAGATCGTCGAAGGGCTTTTCGTCGCGGGCCAGACGAACGGCTCGTCAGGGTACGAAGAAGCCGCTGCGCAAGGCCTCATGGCGGGCATCAACGCGGCCCGGAAGCTTCAGAAAGCCCCCCCCGTTGTGCTCACGCGCGCGGAGGCGTATATCGGCGTCCTGATCGACGACCTTGTCACGCTCGGCACCAAAGAACCGTACCGGATGTTCACCTCGCGCGCCGAGCATCGGCTCTCGCTGCGACACGACTCGAGTGACATGCGCCTCTGCCGCACCGGTTTCGAGATCGGGTTGCACTCGCAGGAGCGTTGGGGGAAATTCCTCGAGAAACAATCGTCGATTGACGAGATGAAAGAGTTGCTCCGCAACCGCCATCTCAACGAAACCGACTGCGCGCACACGCCGGAATCGCTCTCGCGGCATGTGGGGAAGTCGTTTTACCAAGCGCTGAAAAGCCCCGAGACGACACTCGCCGATCTTGTCGCGCTCGAGCCCGAAGGGCTTGGAGGCCGTCCTGTCGAGTGGATCCGGCAGGTCGAACTCGACGTCAAGTACGAAGGATACGTTGCGCGCCAGGATCGGCAGGTCGATAGATTCCGGCGCATGGAGAACATGCGGATCCCCGAAGGGTTCGAGTATGACCGAATCGACGGGATCTCGAGCGAAGCTCGTGAAAAGTTCAAGAAGATTCAGCCTATCTCGATCGGACAGGCGTCGCGGATTTCCGGCGTACGAAACTCGGATCTGGCGTTATTGATGGTCGTCCTCGGGCGTCGTCCGGCGCGGGCGGTGTAGCCGGTGTCGGACTCGAGACGCGCCGAGTTAGCGCGGTACGGAATCCCCGAGGCCGGCATCTCCATGCTCGAAAGGTATCTCGTAGAGCTCGAGCTTTGGAACGCGCGTCTCAGACTCGTCGACGCCAACGGGGAGGAGTTGTTCGTGCGCCATGTTCTCGACTGCGCGGCCGGCGCTCGGGTGATCGGCGAAAGGCGTGGAGGCAAGGCGACCGATCTTGTCGACCTCGGAAGTGGTGCGGGTTTTCCGGGGATTGTGCTCGCCGCGGCATTTCCGGAGTGGCGTGTGATACTCGTCGAGCGATCGGGTCGAGCGTGTGGATTCTTGCGGAACGCGATCGCGGTATCGGGTGCGGTGAACGTCGAGGTGCTCGAGTCCGAGTTCGAGTCTATCGATCGAACGTTCGATGTCGTGACTTTTCGTGCGTTTCGTCCGATCTCTCGGCGGGTAGTGGAAGGACTGGCTCGGATTACGCGTCGGGACGGCTTTGTCGCGGCGTACAAAGCAAAACGAACGATGATCGACGCCGAACTCTCGGGTCTATCGGCTGCGGGGCTACCGGTCTCGGGCCTCGAAATTGTCGCTGTATCTCCGCCGTTTGACGCCGAACGGAACGTGGTTTTTTTTACGCCGTTTTCGTGAGGATCTTGAGCAGGTCTTCTTTCTCGATTAAATCGATCAAACGTGCCTCGACA
>PXBQ01000304.1 GCA_003566875.1 Spirochaetaceae bacterium
TGCCCCGACACGCGGTCGACCGCCTTCGCGCTCGAGTTCGCGAGGCTCTCTAGTTCTCGTGCGGGGTCGGACATCGCGAATATCGGGTCGATCGAGTCAAACCCTGTTTGGACGACACGGTCGTCGAGTTCGAGGAAAATTCCATCTGTTGTTCGGATAACGCGTATCTGTTTCATGGTTGCCCCCTACCACGCGGTGAGGCCGCCGTCGACCGGGAACGCGACACCGTTGATGAACGCGGCCTCGTCGCTCGCGAGGAACACAAACGCCGACGCGACGTCGTCGGTGCTCGCGAGGCGTCCGAGTGGAATCTCGCCGTACCGTTCGGCGCGCTTTTCGGGATCCTTCAGCACCGTCTGGAGCATCGGCGTGTCGACGGTGCTCGGGTGCACCGAGTTGCACCGGATGTTCGCCGCGGCGTAGCGCGACGCGATCGACTTTGTGAGAAGCGTGACCGCGCCCTTGGTCGTCGTGTACGCCTCGTTCGTGAACTTGTGGCCGACGAGTCCACATATCGACGCCATGTTCAGGATCACGCCACCGCCGCCCGCCTTCATCACCGGCAGCACGTGTTTGATCCCGAGAAACGGGCCGCGCACGTTCACAGCGAACATCGCGTCGAACGACTCGACCGGCATCTCCTCGATGTCGCGTCGGACGTTTATCCCCGCGTTGTTCACGAGCACGTCGATGCGGCCGGCCTTTTCGCGCACCGTACGGATCGCTGCGATCCAGTCGGGTTCGGACGTCACGTCGAGCACGAGCGCCTCGACCGGCACCGCGGAGTTCCCAAACACCTCAATCGCGCCATCTTCGGCGTGGACCGCGTCGGCGATCTGCTCGGCGGTTTTGGCGGCGAGTTCACCGTTCACGTCGGCGAGAAACACCCGCGCGCCTTCCCTGACGTACCGCCGCGCGATCTCGGCGCCGAGCCCCTGCCCGGCGCCGGTGACGAGCGCTACCTTCCCGCGGAGCCTCATGCGAGGTCGCTCCGCACCTTCACTCCCGCGAGTTTCTCGTAGAACTGGATTATTCCGCCGTGGTCGTCGGTCTGTTTCCCTTCGACCTTGAGCGCCTGCATGATCTCCATCACCCCCGCGCTCAACGGAACCGGAACCCCGATATCGTGCGCGGTGTCGAGCGCGTTCTGAAGGTCCTTGATGTGCAGTTCGATCCGGAAGCCCGGCTTGTAGTTGCCCTTCAGGACCATCGGCGCTTTCGCGTTCAACACCGTGCTGCCTGCGAGACCACCTTTGATCGCGTCGAAGACCTTGCCGGGATCGACTCCGGCCTTCTGTGCGAGCGTGAGCGCCTCGGACATCGCGGCTATGTTCAGCGCGACGATGACCTGATTCGCGAGTTTCGTCACGTTGCCCGCACCGACATCACCACACAACACCGCGCTCGCGCCCATCTTCAACAGGATCGGTTTGACCTTCTCGAACACGTCTTCCGGCCCGCCGACCATGATCGCGAGAGTGCCTTCGACGGCCTTCGGCTCGCCACCGGAGACCGGCGCGTCGAGCATCTTGACACCTTTTTTCGCGAGTTCAGCAGCGACTTCCTGCGCCGCGAGAGGCGCGATCGAACTCATGTCGACGACGATCGTCTCTTTTTTGACGCCTTCGATCACGCCACCGGCTCCGAGCACGACTTCCTTGACGTGTGGTGAGTTCGGCAACATCGTTATGACGATATCGGACTTTGACGCGACGTCCGCCGAAGAGCTGCCCGCGGTCGCACCGGCCGCGACGACTTCATCGACCGCCGCCTTCACAACGTCGTGCACTACGAGCGTGTACCCCGCTTTCAAGAGGTTTTTGGACATCGGCTTTCCCATGATCCCGAGTCCGATGAACCCGATCGTTACTCCGTCTTTCATTTCTTCCCTCCGTTCGCCGGCCTTACGCCGGCAGCGTTTTTTTCACGGCCGATACGATGGCATCGCTCGTGAGACCAAAGTGATTCATTAAAATATCGTAGTTCTCCGCCGACGCTCCGAAGGTATCCTCGACACCGACGAACTCGGCCGGCGCGTGTTTCACACCACGCAATGCCTCGAGGATCGCGCCTCCAAGGCCGCCGATAATCGTGTGCTCCTCGGCGACGACGATCGCGCGCACTCCCGAAGCGTGTTCGATGATCGCTTCACGATCGAGCGGCTTGATCGTACCGACGTTCAAAACCTTGACCGAAACGCCTTCGCCCTCGAGCTCCGCCGCGGCTTCGAGCGCCTTCGCGGTCATGACGCCACACGCGAACACCGCGACGTCGGCTCCGTCGCGCATTTTCGTCACCTTCCCGATATGGTACCGTTCGTTCTCGGGATATACAACCGGGAGATCGTTCCGGTTTATCCGGATGTACACGGGCCCATCCCAATCGAGCATACACGCCATCATTTTTTTGACTTCGACCGCGTCACACGGGCATACGACGGTCATGTGTGGAAGAGCGCGCATCAGAGCCATGTCCTCGATCATTTGATGCGTCTTGCCGTCGCCGAAGTCCGAGAGCCCGGCGCTCGAGCCGCAGATCCGCACCTTCAGGTTCGGAACGCAGATCGAGTTTCGGACCTGATCGAACGCGCGGCCCGCTGCAAAAATCGCGAACGTGTTGAAGAACGGGATCTTCCCGACAAGCGCGAGTCCGGCGGCGGTCGACGCCATGTTCTGCTCGGCGATGCCCATCTCAAAGTGACGATCCGGGAACTCGGTTCCGAACATGATCGACTGCGTCGACTTCCCAAGGTCGGCCTCGAGCGTCACAACCGCATCGCTCTTTTTCCCAAGCTCGACGAGCGCCTCGCCGTACGCGACGCGCAAACTTTTCACTTCGCTCATGAGAAACTCTCCTTTGCAGCGATGACTTCGGCGAGCGCGGTATCGTACTGCTCCTGCGTGAGTGCTACGTTGTGAAACGCTGCGGTGTCTTCGGCGAACGAGACACCTTTGCCCTTGACGGTGTTCGCGACGATTATCGTCGGAACGCCTTTTGTCGCGCGCGCGGTGTCGATTGCCTCGCACACCGCGACAACGTCGTGCCCGTCGATCTCAAGAACGTTCCAGCCGAACGCGGCCCACTTTTTCTCGATCGCCGGGATGTCGAAGACATCCTTTGTATGTCCGGTTGCCTGCACGCGGTTCCGGTCGACAAAGGCCGTCAGGTTGTCGAGCCCGTACCGGGCGCCCGACATCGCGGCTTCCCAGATCTGACCCTCGGCCTGCTCACCGTCGCCCATCACGACGTAGACGCGCGACGGCCGTTTCTCGTGCCGGAGCCCGAGCGCCATCCCACACGCGATCGAGAGCCCCTGCCCGAGCGATCCCGTCACGGCTTCCATCCCTGGGGTGTAGTCCATATCGGGATGCCCCTGAAGCATGCCGGCGAGCGTCTTGAGCCCCGCGATCTCTTCGCGCGGGATCACCCCGTGCTCGATCAGCGCGGCGTACTGAATCGGGCACGTGTGCCCTTTGCTGAGCAGAAACCGGTCACGGTCCGGATGTTTCGGGTTTTTTGGATCGTACGTCATCTTGTGGAAGTACAGTGTCGCAACGATTTCCGCGAGCGACACCGACCCTCCCAAATGGCCGACCTTTCCAACACCTATCATCCGGACGACATTCTCTCGCAGTTGACACGCGATTCGGTTCAACCGCGTGTAGACGTCCGTATTTTCCATACTTCCTCCTGAATCGATATGCGGTCACCACGTGACCACGTTTTGCGTTTAGCCTTTTGGGTCTTCTTCCGATCCGTGCTGCGCGGCGGCCTCGCGCGCGTACCGGTCGATCGTCCGCTCGACGTGTTCCTGCATCAGTTCTTCCGCGGTTACCCGGTCGCGCGCAATGATCGCGTCGAGGATCCGGCGGTGATAGTGAAGCCCGTCCTCGATCCCGAGCACGTCGACGATGCTCTCCATCGAAGCGCTCAAGACGCTCTTGATCACTTCGTTGATCTTGATGATCACGGGGTTTTGTGTCGCGTGCGCGAGCGCAAGGTGGAACTCAAGGTCGGCTCTCGCAAACGCGTGGCCGTCGGCCCGCGCATCCTCCATCGTTCGGTACGCGCCCTCAAGCCGCGCGACCTCGACGTCACCGGCTCGTTCCACTACCAGCGATACGATTCCTTTCTCGACGACTCGACGATACTCGAGCACGTGAACCACGTCGGTCTTCTCGAGCGCGAGCATCGGCGTGAGCGGATTGAGGAACAACTCGGCGGCGTACTCGCGGACGAACGTGCCACCGCCCTGCCGCATCTCGACGAGGCCGAGCGACGCGAGCATCTGCAGCGCCTCGCGCACCGAGACCCGGCTGACGCCGAGCGTTTCCGAAAGCGTATTCTCAGATGGTATTTTTGTGCCGGGTCTCCATACTTGACTCATGATCTGATCGCGGAGCTGCTCGAACACCTGCGCACGAACGCTCTTCCTGCGAACACGGGTCAGTGTCGTCGAGTCGTTGGGACTGTCCGGATCGAGTTGCGCCTTCATCGGTTGTAAGTTGTATGATAACTTACAGATTCGCGCGATGCAAGGGCAGTGACGTGTTTTTCGGTGATTATGGTAGATGCTGTAACCCTTTCCGGTGTATAGTATTGATTCGGCCGGTGCGGCTCGTGGCACAAAATGTAACGCGCTGTTTCGGTTGGACCTGAGTTCAGAACAGACAAAAACTACGAGTGATGGAAAAAAGTAAGAGAAAAACGCATGTTCGATGAAGAGTGTCTGCCGAGGAAGCTGAGGGAAGCACGAAACTTCCGCGGTCTGTCGCAGGATCAGCTTGCGAAGATGTTCGGAATCACCGCCGTCTCGTACAGCAAGTGGGAGCGCGGCATCAACCATCCGAACGCAACACACGTGGTCAGGATCGCGAATTTTGAGCGCATGGATATTTCGTTCTTCTTCGTACCGTCGATAACACCCGAGGAAGCCGCTGCGGCTTTCATTCGCAGGGGAGAGCGCAACTCAGGGAACGCGAGATACGTCAAGAACATCTACGCACGCGTCCTGTCCGCGCGCGCAGACGGATCCAAAACGACACCGGCGGATATCGATGAGTTGTACGCTCTGCTGTCGAGTCTCGACGAGCGCTCTCTCGAGCGCTTGTTCGATATGGTGATAGGATTCTTCGCCGCGACAGAGTGATCACGCCGTCGGACGTTCGCGCGTCAAGACGACCTCACGCCTGTTTCCGTCGCGGCTCACGACTTCGTACTTTCCGGCGGGTCCGGTAAACCGAACCACACCGCCGGGGCCGACCGGTACTTCCTTCTCACCGAACCACCACTCGCCTTTGATCAGCTGCTCGAGCCGCGTGAACGCGGGTTTCGGAGTGAGGTCCTTACGGAAAAGCCCGGCCGGCGCGCCGAGCCATCCTCCGTCACGCGGATCCCACCAGATGAGAGCACCGGTCGCGGGGTGCGAGAAAACGGCGCTGTAGTACTCCTCGACTTGCGCGAGCTGCGTCTCTTCTCCCTCGGGCGTGCTCGGCCAGTCGTCGGACGTGTAGTCGTTGAGATCCTCGAGGCCCGGCGGGAACGCGCGCCCCGAGAGAATCGTCGTCTCGGTGAAGTGAATCGGTTTTCCAAAGCGAGAGAACCGCTCGATCGCGTCGAGCGTGTACTCGGCCCCGTGATACCTCTTGTGCTGATGCGACTGAAGACCGATCACGTCGATCGGACAATCTTTCTCGAGAAGCCGCTCGATGAGTTCTTCGTACCGCGGGCTCAGGTCGAAGTCGTTGATCAGCAGGATTGCCTCGGGGTTTGTCTCGCGCGCGGTTTGAAAGCACTTGACGGTGAGCTCGACCGCACCGATATGATTGCAGATTCGCGTCACGGCGTTGTCGTACTTATCGAAGACCGGCATGATCACGACTTCGTTGATCACGTCCCACATATCGATCACACCGGCGTACACGCCGACGTCGCGCCTGATCCGGTCGAGTTGCTTCCGGAGGATAGTATCGTTGTCGTACTGAAGAAGCCAGTCGGCGCAGACGGTATGCCAACAGAGTGGATGCCCCTTTGTCGTGAGTCCGTGTTCGCGGCACCACTTAGCCGCGGCCATGACGTTCTCCTGATCCGGTTTGCCCTCTTCGGGCTCGTACCGGCCCAGATAGAACGGAAGCGTACCGAAGTTCCAGAGCCGCGTCACCGCGTCCTGGTACTGCGCGAGTTTTTCCGGCTCGACTCCCCGGACGAGGCCGAACACGTTCGACCCGAAGAAGAACTCGTGCTCGGTCTGGCGTACCGTGACCGGTCCGGTCGAGTCGAGTGTGACCGAAAAATCGTGGAACCTGTTTCGTTTAATCGCGTCGCTGAAGTTCATGATTCTCTCCCGGAAAAAATTACGGCGCCGCACGGGCGCCGTGTTCATAGCTTCTCGTCGACGACAGTCGCGCGGCGGTTACTCCTTGACTCCGCCGATCGTGAGGCCGTGCACGAAGTACCGTTGCAGGAACGGATACACCATGATGATCGGCAGACTCACGACGATCGTCATCGCCGCACGGACCGATCGTGGTGTCACCATGTGCCCGGTTTGATCGGCCGCACGGCTGAACGCGTCGGCCATACTCGTTCCGCTCATCGCGGCGTTCGCCGACGCGATCCGTTTCATGAGCTCGTACTGGAGCGTCGTGAGGTTGATGCGCGACGAGTTGAAGATGAACGTGTCCCACCAGTGGTTCCACTGCCACACCGACGTGAACAACACGACGGTCGCGAGCACCGGGATACAGAGCGGCATGATCACCTTCATGAAGATCCAGAAGTCGTTCGCACCTTCGATCTTCGCCGACTCGACGAAGCTGTCCGAAAGGCTCCGCATGTACGTCCGGATGATCAGCATGTTGAACGCCGTCGTGAGCCCGGGCAGCCAGTACACATGGAAACTGTTCACAAGACCGAGAGACCGAAACAAAAAATACGTCGGGATCAATCCACCCTCGACGTACATCGTGACGACGTACGTAATCGCGATCGGAATCCGCAGGAAGTACTCGCGTCGGCTCAACGTGTACGCGACCATCGCCGTCGCGAACGTCTGCACGACCGCTGAGATAACGGTCCGCCCGACCGAGTTCCGCGTCGCGACCAGCATGTGCTGACCTTTGAGGATATCCTCGTAGTTCACGAGCGACAACTCACGCGGCCAGATACGGATGCCGCCTCGGATCGTGTCCATCGGATCGTTGAGCGAAATCGCAAGGACGTTCAGGAACGGGTATAACGTCACGACCACGAGGCTCAAGAGAAATCCCAGCTTGATCGTATCAAAAATCACGTCTTCTCGTGTTGCTTTCATAGTGCCGCTCCTACATCAAGGTCTCTTGGCCCATTCTCTTCGCGAGCGCGTTCGCGAGCACGACGAGAATGATACTGACGACGCTCTGGAAAATGCCCGCCGCCGCAGCGAACGAGTACCTCATGAGCCGGAGGCCGTACCGGAGCACAAAGATCGTGAACACCTCGGAGTACTCCATCACGAGACTGTTCTGCAGCAGATACTGCTGTTCGAAGCCCGCCTCCATCAGCTGACCGAGGTTGAGGATCATCAGAATCACAAAGACCGGCTTGATGCCCGGAAGCGTTATGTGCCAGATTCTCTGCAACCGCCCGGCGCCGTCGATGTCGGCGGCCTCGTACAACTGAGGGTCGATCCCGGTCATCGCCGCGAGATAGATAATCGCGCCGAACCCTGCCGTTTTCCAGACGTGCGACCACCCGATCACCCACCAGAACAGATGTTCCCGGCCCATCCATAACACAGGAGCGTCGATGATCCGTAACGCCATCAGCAGCTCGTTGAACACTCCGCGCGGCGAGAGAACCTCGAGCACGAGATTCGCCGCGACGACCCACGAGATAAAGTGTGGGAGGTAGCTGATCGTCTGGACCGTCCGTTTGAACGGGCGGTGCCGCGTCTCGTTTATGAAGATCGCGACGAGAATCGCGAACGACGTACCCATGATGAGTTTGATCGCTGACATCGCGAGGGTGTTTCGCAGGACCTGCCAGAACCTCGGCTCGGCAAAGAGTGTCCGGAACTGCAAAAGACCGACCCACTCCTGGTCGAGAAACCCTCGCCCGGGTCTAAAACTCTGAAACGCCATGACCCA
>PXBQ01000201.1 GCA_003566875.1 Spirochaetaceae bacterium
AAGCGGGCAGGTGGCGAGACTCTACCCACAGCACCTGGCCAAGGCCCTCCAGAAGACCGAATACGCCGTGAGCGGTTTTCAGTACTGGAGGTGTTTTGTGCCGTGCGGTGAGTTGATGGCCGCGGTTGCCATGAACACCGAGAACCACGAACGAATAGACCTCTCGCCGTTCATCGACGGAAACAACCTCCTGAGCTGGGACGTCCCGAAAGCCGGAGAGTGGCGGGTCATGTTCTTCACGTGCGTTCCCGCGCCCTTCTGGAAGCGCGACATGCCGGTCGACTACCTTGACCGGGACGCGCTCGGCAAGTTCAGGGAGATCGAGTACGATCAGTTTGCCAAGGAATGCGCGCAGTACTTCGGCGATCCGATCGTCTCGACTCAGTACGATGATGTCGGATTTCTTGCGCGCGAGAAGACGTGGACCGGATCGTTCAACGCGAAGTTCCAAGAGCTCTTCGGGTTTGACCCGACGCTGTACTACCCGGCATTGTGGTACGACATCGGCCCTGAGACCCGGGCTGCTCGGGTGGCGTTCTTTGATACACGATCGGAGTTGCTCGCCGAGGGTTTCCCAAGGATGGTCAAGGAGTGGACGAGCGCACACGGTCTCGTCAGTGTCGGGCAGCCACCCGGGAACTACAAGGACCAACCCGTCGATATACTCGGCGATTCGTTCAAGTTCTTCCGGCATACCGATATCCCACAGACCGATGCGATAATCGCGTACGGGAACGGCTTGAACGGCTTCAAACTCACCAGTTCAGCCTCCGACCTGTACGACCGGCCAATTTCAATGGCCGAGTGCTACGGCGCGTTCCCTGAGGAGACGGTGGACGTGAGGATGCTGTACCGGGTGCCGACCGAGATGTTCGTTCGCGGCCACAACTCGGTGATGGTGCATTACGGCGCCTGGAATCACCCCGATCCGCAGAACATGCCGTACCGACTCATGGGCTATCCCGACGACGTCGCCGGCGAGTTCCCTGCATTGAACGACTTCATGGCGCGCTGCTGTTACGCACTTACCGGAGGACGAACGGTAGCCGACATTGCGCTTCTGTACCCCATTAGCAGCCTGCAGGCTGAGTTCTACTTCGACGCGCCGGAATACGTCGGCCGCTTGAGACGTGGTTGGTGGACGTACCCGGAGGCGGACTACCTCAGGATCAGCGGTATGCTCACCAACGAGATTCGTCGCGACTTCACCTTTGTCCACCCGGAATATCTCGCAACGGATCGGTACTCGGTGAGCGGGGACAACCTACGACTGGAAACCAGTAACCACCAGGAGTACAAGCTTGTCATTATTCCCGGAGGACGGGTGATCTCTGTCGGTGCCCTCGAGAAGATACGGAGCTACTATCGCAGCGGCGGCAAAGTGATTGCCACAAGCCTTTTACCGACTGAATCGGCCGAGATCGGCAAAGGTGAACGGGTGCGATCTATGATCGCCGAGATATTCGGGCCTGATGCTGCCGGCAAACCCGTGTTGCAGACCAATCAACAGGGGGGGATGGCGTTGTTCGTACCGAGTCCCGATATCGAGAAACTGACGGCAACGATCGACACGATGCTCCCGCCTGCGGACGTGGTGTTCTCCGACGTGCCGCAGATTGAAGGATTGGGGTTCTTCTCGTATATCCACAAGGTGCGCGACGGAAAGGACGTGTACTTCTTCGGAAATTCCAGTGACCACGCGATCGATACGTCGGTGCTGCTCAGGGGCGAGCGGGCACTCGAGAGCTGGAACCCTCACGACGGAAGCGTCGCGAGACTCGCAGACGTATCGTACGAGACACGGCACGATCAGACCTACACGAAAGGCTCCCTGAAGCTTGCACCGCTCCGGTCGCTGTTCTGGATCGGGAAGTAGGAGAAGAGTCGTGTCAAGGCTGTGGCGGGTGAGACCGACAGTGCTTTTTGATCAGTCGTCACTTCTTCCGGTTGCCATATTCCGACATTTCTGTCGATTGACGGCTGCCAGAAGCGGTGCGACGATATGAGCCATGCAAAGCGTTATTGGCGCACATGGATTAGGCGGGAAGAGCGTCTCCAAGTACTCACCGACGAGCATAAAACGTGACTTCGTTCAAAACCGGTCACTCTACTTGCTCGCCATACCGGGTCTGGTGTACTACGTGCTCTTCCAGTACGGTCCGATGTACGGGGCGATCATAGCGTTCAAGGATTTCACGCCCCGGCTCGGCTTTCTCGGCAGCGAATGGGTCGGGTTCCGCCATTTTACCGATTTCTTCGGCTCGTATTACTTCTGGCGCTTGGTTCGGAATACGTTGGTACTCAACGCCTTGGAACTGATCTGGGGGTTCCCGGCACCGATTCTACTCGCTCTCGCGTTGAACGAAGTGAGACGAAGTGGTTTCAAGCGTACGATCCAGACGGTCTCGTATCTGCCGCACTTCATCTCGACGGTCGTCGTCTGCGGGATGATTATCCGATTGGTCTCGTACGACGGACTGATCGTCGACGCACTGCACGGGTTCGGGATGGATCGGGTCAGTCTGCTCTCCCGCGCACGGTACTTCCGATCGATCTACGTTGTCAGTGAGATCTGGCAGAAAGCCGGGTGGGGATCGATAATCTTCCTCGCTGCGTTAACCGCGATCGATCCACAACTCTACGACGCGGCAGATGTGGACGGCGTGAAGCGCTTCCAGCGCATTTGGTATATCACCGTTCCCGGTATCCTACCTACCATCGTGATTCTCTTGATCCTGCGCTTGGGGCAGATGATGAGTATCGGGTTTGAAAAAATCCTCCTGCTCTACAACCCGTTGATTTACGAGACTGCGGACGTCATCGCGACGTTCGTTTTCCGAAAAGGTCTGCTCGAGGCCAGCTATAGCTACGCGACAGCTGTCGGTCTGTTCAACTCAGTGATTAACCTGTTGCTTTTGCTCGCGGCCAACAAGATCAGTCGCGCCGTCAACGACACGAGTCTTTGGTAGGTAGGAAATGGGACGAAAAACACTGTCAGCCGGTGATTACGTTTTCTACACGATTAACACAGCGATTCTCGTTACTTTCGGTGTGGCCGCTCTCTACCCTTTTCTCGAGGTCGTCTTTGCCTCCCTCAGCGACGCCATTGAGCTGACTGCGCACACCGGTGTGATGCTGCGCCCCGCCGGTTTTTCAATCGAGGGCTATCGGATGGCCTTCCAGTACCGGGGGTTGCTGACCGGGTACGCGAACACGGTGTACTACGTTGTCGTCGGCACCACCCTCAACGTCACGATCACCGGGTTGCTCGCGTACGTCGTCGCGACCAAAGCGTTATGGCGAAACGTCATCATCGTTTTGATCGTGTTGACGATGTTCTTTCAGGGAGGGCTCATCCCACGCTATCTCGTGGTGCGGAGCCTCGGCTTGCTCAACACGCGGTGGGCGGTGATCCTTCCCGTTCTCATCAACACGTTCAACCTCATCATCATGCGCACCTTTTTCCAGGGCATTCCCGACAGCCTCGAGGAGTCGGCGAAGATAGACGGCGCAAAGAGTCTCACGATCTTTATCCGTATCATCGTTCCTCTGTCGGGGCCCGTAATCGCGGTCATGACGCTTTACTACGGTGTCTCGCACTGGAACTCCTGGTTCAACGCCATGATCTTCCTGCGGGACAGGAGCCTCTATCCGCTTCAACTGTTCCTGCGCGAGATCCTCATCGAGGCCGCGTACGGAGAAGCTACCGGTTCGGTGGAAGAGATGGGAGCGGCGTATCAGAACGTGAACGAAGATATCCTGAGGAATGCGTTCATTGTGATCGCCACGGTACCGATTTTGTGCCTTTACCCGTTCCTGCAAAAATACTTCGTAAAGGGGGTGATGATCGGCGCATTGAAAGGATAGAACGATTGAAAGGGGAGACGATAGCCGACCGTGTACTGCCGGCTCGGGCCGGGGCGGGTTTCGTCGGGTGAAATATCGACATCAGATCGGACAGTAAAAGGAGAAATAAATGAGACGAATGTTTCTTGTTTGTCTAGTAGCGCTTGTCGCTCTCAGCGCGTGGGCGGGGGGCCGAACAGAATCGGCCGCGGCGACCGACGAGCGGCCGGTGATTACATGGTTCACGCCGCTTGTTGGAGTAGAAGCGAGGATCATGGACTCACTCGCCGAGTTGGAGGCGTATCGGATGGCTTCCGAGAAGCTCGGAATCGACGTTGAGTACATTCATGCGAGCGACGGTGATGCCGAGCTCAACTTGCTCGTAGCGTCGGGTGACTATCCCGATTTGATCACGTCTAGCTGGTTCGGATACGCCGGTGGTATCGAGAGGGCGTACCACGACGGAGTCATCATCGACCTGAAACCGCATGTCGATGCCGGGAAGACGCCGTATTTCGCCGGGCTCATGGACTCCGTTCCAGGGCTCAGGGAAGGCATGTTGAACGATACCGGCCAGATCTTGGCTTTCCGGCGGTACGAACCCGGGGCCGCCGACCGTCCGTTCCGCGGGTTCGTGATCCGGGAGGACTGGCTGGAAGCCGTCGGGCGACAAAGCCCCACGAGTATCGACGAATGGCACGATACCCTGATGGCGTTCCGCGACGCCGGGTTGTCTTCCGGCGCGCCGTTTATCGGCAGGCAGGGAGAGCAGAACTGGCTTCGATTTGCCTCGGCCTGGGGCGTAACTCACCACGAGAGTTTTCAGCTCGATCCTAGAAATCCGGAAAGCGGCCGCGTCGTGTACGGAAGGGCGACCGACGCCTACCGTGACTTCCTCGCGACGATGCTCGACTGGATCGACAAGGGGCTCGTCGATCCCGAGTCTCTGATCATCGACGAAGCGACGTTGAGGCGCCGATGGGCGAACTCGGAAGCAGGCGCGGCGTACCACGCAATCAGCTTCTTCGCGGCCCCGCGTGACGCTCTTCTGGCGGCCAACCCGGATGCCGAGATGATCGGAGTCGGGATACCGATGGGTCCCGCCGGACGACCATTCCGGGACCGGTATTTTGGCCGAATCACCGTACAGGGCCAACAGAACACCGTTTCGACGACCGCTCGGAATTTGGACGCGGTCCTGACGTGGGCCGACTTCTGGTTCAGCGAGGAAGGTTCGACTCTCGCGGACTGGGGTGTCGAAGGCGAGTCCTTTGTGGAAGAGAACGGCGTTAAACGCTACATTGTTTCTCAAGACGAAGTACACCGCTGGGCCAAGAGCGACTACGGTACCGCTCGACTAATGGACGTCCAAGCATCGTACGCTAACTACAACGCGCACCAACTCGAAGTAGATAGAGTCTGGACGGAGGAACCGCGGGCAGACAATTCCATCTTCCTTCCGGACGTATTATCATTCACCCCCGAGGAGTCACGACGACGAGCTCAATTGCTTGGAGACATCGAGACGTACACCGAGGAGACGATTTTCCAGTTCCTCTTCCGAGAAAGGCCTCTCAGCGACTGGGATGCGTACGTTGCGCAGTTGAGGCGAATGGGGCTCGACGAGGTTACCGCGATCTACCAGGCTTCCTGGGAACGGTACCAGCGGCGCTGATCGCCCGGTACTTAATTCTTGAAACGACGGGTGGTCGCAGTACGCCACCCGTCTTTCGTAGAGAACCAGTAGCGTATTGAAATGGCCAGATACCACGCGAATCCGTTTTTCGCTCACTTCTTCATTCCCGTTATCACCGTAATTTTTCTCGTCGTCGGTCTCGGTGTGACCGTACTCCTGCTGTCGTTGAATGCATTTGACGCGGTAATTGAGACCTCCAGTCGTCAGGTCTTGACCGATGCGCGACGGTTGATGGACGCGCGCCTCGTGCATATTGGTGTCGTCGGCCAGGGGCTTGCACAGGATTCGGACATCGTGAACTATCTCAACTCCTCCGCATCTCGCGATCAACGCTCGCTGTACATGGAGTACCGCGTGAACAGAAGGCTTCGTTCGGTCGTCTCGTTTCATCCATACGTCACCGATGCGTTCATCGTTATGCCCGAGAAGCACATGGTGATTACGGATACGGCACCATACGATCTTGGGTTTTTCTTCTCGCTTCGACAGCCCAACGCACCGCCGATTCTGTCTACTAGCGACATCGGCTTCCACTTCATGTCGGTCGATACGGTCTCGATGGTCGATGTGACTCTATCGGTCGAACGCTCGCTCCTGCTGCTCAAGCTTTCGTTGCCGTTACTCGACAAAACAAAGCCGTCTGCGCTTCTTGTCTTCACGCTCGGGGGATCCGTTTTCGCCGACCTCTTCCCGGCCGGATCTCTCCTTCGTGACGGATCGGTCTTTCTCACACGGCGTGACGGCACACCGCTGATCGGACTGGGTTCGGCCGACGATGCCTCTCTCGCGCACGAGGCTGTGCGCGACGGAATTCGGTCGGTCGCCGACCTGTCGGTGATGACGTTAGCCGAGCCGCGCCGCCAAACGATCGTCATCGCTCCGTCACAGTTCCGTGACCTCGTTTACGTTTCGATTTTCCCGCAGCGGCTCTTCTTCAACCTGTGGTTTTACGTGCGGATGCTGCTGCTGCTCTTCCTGGTTTTCAGTGTGCTCGTTGGCACCGTGTTCGGTATCCTCTACGCCCGACGGGAGTCGGTGCCCCTGACGTCGATCTACCGCGCCGTACGCAACGGCGCTGAGACCGGCTCTCGCGTAACGGGAAGCGTTGCGTACATCGCCAGGCGGGTTGCGGAGATGAACCGGTTACTGCGTCTCACCCAGCCGGTTGTTCGCGAGAACGCTGTTCGCCGCCTGCTTGTCGGCGAGGATGTGAATCACCCGAAACGGCTCGAAGAACTCGGTATCCGTTTTGTGCACGCGTGTTTCGTCGCAGTCGTCATCCGTACGCCCGACTTTGCCGGCGACTACACACAGACGCAGGGCATCTTGGCGGACGTTCTCGACGAGGCTATGAGCGAGATCGTCTATGAGATCGTGCTCGGCACGACCGAAATAGTCGTAGTACTGAATACCGAGTGCGCCGAGGATATCGATCGAGTGGAGGGCTTCTTCCTTGTCTACTCGAGCCGTCTCAAAGAACAGTACGGGATTGCCGTTAATGTTGGTATCGGACTGATGCACGAGGGTCTCGGAGGAATCGCGCAGACTTTCCGGGAAGCGAGGCGAACGGTTGAAGTGTCCCGATTCCGAGTAGGAACTTCCGTCACGTCGTTCCGGGAGATCCATTCGTCGTCGGGCGCCGTCCATTATCCGCTCGATCTGCAGCGCCGACTCGGGCTCGCGTTGTCGGCGGGAGACAGGGAACGGGCGAACGATGTGCTTCGGGAAATTGTGACCTGCGTCTTCGGCCGATCGGAGATTCCGAGCGAACAAACACGGCTCGTTTTCTACGACATTATCAACGCGACTATCAAGACCGTTGCCCGGTTGCAGGAAGATCTCGGCGTCGAATTCCCGGACATGGTCTCACTCGAACGCACGCTCGGCGAGTCTCAGGATACTCAAGATATGGAGCAGAACATGTCCGAATTGATCGAGGCAACCTGTCGTACGATTCGGCAGTTTCATGAGCGTGACCGTATCAACAACAAGGCGCAGTTCGAGGCGTATATCGCGGAACACTTCGCCGATCCGGCGCTCGACCTCGCGAAGATGGCGTACGACTTCGGGTACTCACCGTCGTACTTCTCGACGCAGTTCCACATCGTAGTGGGGAAGACCTTCAAGGACCGCCTCACTGAGTACCGGATGGAACGGGCCGTCGCGCTCATGAGCGCGGGCGCCGATTCGGTAGAAGGCGTACTTCGGCGCGTCGGCTACACGAACTACGCGTCGTTCAGCCGGAACTTCAAACGCGCGTACGGACTCTCGCCGCGCGGGTTTATTGCGGGGGACAACTCCAATGGATGACCGACTCACGGGAGTACTCAAAGGAAAGGAGGGCAGTTACACGATCCCCCTCCTCTGGCTCTCCGGAGCGGACGAGGCAACGATCCGTCGTGTTGTCAACAAGATCGGCGAATGTGGGATTCGGGCATTGTGTGTCGAGTCGCGCGGGCACCCGGATTTTGTCGGCGCACGATGGTGGCACGATGCCGACGCCGTAATGTCAGAGGCAGCACGGCTCGGCATGCGGGTCTGGTTCTTCGACGATTCCCACTTCCCAACCGGCTATGCCGGC
>PXBQ01000142.1 GCA_003566875.1 Spirochaetaceae bacterium
CCTCGTCGGCAGAACGCGCACGTCGAGAGCGCGTACACGCGCACGTCTTTGTCGGTGTTCGACCCAGGCTCCAAGTCGTACTCAATACGTTGCAGTGCTGATTCCATGGTAGCATACAATAGACCGGAATCGGCGCTCATTCAAGCCTCTCCGTACTCGATCAGCCGCGTCTCAAGTTCCGAAAGACGCGCCGTGAGTCCGGCGATTGTACGTTCGATCCGCTTTTTTTCCTTGCGGATTTTGTCGATCGGGTCCTCGTCGTCGCGCGGCGGTCGAACAAGCGCGCGGACCGCGTCGGGCCCTTCACCCGCTTTGAACGCGTCTTCGGCGAGCCGCCGCTTCTCGGGATTCGAAATATTCGCCACGCGTCCCATGTTCTCGTATCCGATATCGTCGGGCACGTCGTGGACGTGCATCTTGATGATCGTCGTCGCCGCGTGACGGTCGAGCGCGAGGCCGCGTTCGATGTAGTCTTCGAATCGGACCCCGCGTGCCCGGCAGAGCGTTTCGGCTTCGATCAAGACCTTGCCGAACTCCTTGATCATCTGGCCGTGCACGGCCATGAACTGCGTCCGGATCCGGTACGTCAGCGCGAGGAAGTCCGCGTCTTTTTCGAAGATGTTCGTGTGTAGCCCGATCTGTTCGGCCTTCTTGAGCAGCTCGTGCAAAATAAGCCGGAACTCAATCGTATGCGACTTCGGGCCGACCGGAACGGGACTGGTCGTGAAGTGAATGTGGTGTGCATACTCGTGGATCGCGGTGTACATCAGGAGATTATCGGCTGTGCCGGACGCCTGGTTCTCGGCCGGTGCCCCCACACCTCCGTTCGGCGTGAAATTCTTGTTGTGAATTATGATCTCGCGGGAGTCCGGCTTGTACAGCCCGTTGCATTTCTTGCTGGCCTTTCCGGAAAAGATGACGAAAAACTCCTCGACGTCGGGTTCGATCCGAAGCAGGAGGTCCTTGACCTGGTCTTGATTCATACGTCGAAACATACCGGAGTTTTGAAGTAATTGCGATAGGGGCGTCCGATTTCGAGCCGGACGGTACTTCGCCACAATCGACTGTCACATCGACGTGATCTTGACCGCGGCGGGAATTTGAGGCATGAATTAATAACTGCCACGAAGATTGGGGAGACAAGAATGAACGACCAAAGAAAACAAGACCACCAAGGAAAACAAGGCGACGGACCGGTGTACACCGACCCGTCGGCTGACATCGAACAACGGATCGAAGACCTTCTCGGACAAATGACGCTCGAGGAGAAGGCGTCGCAGATGTTATACACGTCTCCCGCGATCCCGCGGCTTGGAGTGCCCGAGTACAACTGGTGGAACGAGTGTCTGCACGGGGTTGCCCGCGCGGGACGCGCGACCGTGTTCCCCCAGGCTATCGGTCTCGCGGCAACGTTCGACGAGACGCTGATCGGGCGCATCGCGGACGCGATCTCCGACGAAGCCCGCGCGAAGCATCACGCCGCGGTGCGAGCCGGCAATCGTGGCCAGTACCGCGGACTGACGTTTTGGACGCCGAACGTGAATATTTTCCGCGATCCGAGATGGGGGCGAGGGCAGGAAACGTACGGCGAGGATCCATACCTGACCGCAAGGATCGGGCGTGCGTTCGTGCGCGGCCTTCAGGGATCGCATCCCAAGTACCTTAAGACCGCTGCGTGTGCAAAGCACTTCGCCGTGCATAGTGGCCCCGAGCGAGATCGGCATCGATTCGACGCCGTCGTGACCCCGAAAGACCTCCGCGAGACGTATCTTCCGGCGTTTCATGAGCTTGTCGAAGAAGGGGTCGAGTCGGTTATGGGCGCGTACAACCGTACAAACGGTGAGCCGTGTAACGGAAGCAGATTGCTTCTTGTCGAGATCCTTCGTGGTGAGTGGGGCTTCTCGGGCCACGTCGTGTCCGACTGCTGGGCGATCCGCGACTTCCACGAGTACCACGGCGTCACCAAGACCGAAGAAGAATCGGCCGCGCTCGCCGTGAAGATGGGGTGCGACTTGAACTGCGGATGTGTATTCGAGAAGCTGCTCGACGCGGTGAAACAGGGACTCCTCGAGGAACAGGAGATCGACGCTGCCGTGCGGCGTCTGCTCCGGACGCGTTTCCGGCTTGGGATGTTCGATCCTCCTGAGCTTGTGCCGTACGCGTCGATCGGCGAAGAGGTGATCGGCTCCGACGAGCATCGAGTACTCGCGCGACGCGCGGCCGCGCGTTCTTTTGTCCTGCTGAAAAACAACGGAATTCTGCCGCTGCGTAGCGACGTCCGCCGTATTCTCGTGACCGGACCGTGCGCCGCCGACGTCGACGCGCTTCTTGCCAACTACCACGGTCTCTCGGGCCGGTTAACGACCGTGCTCGAGGGGATCGCGACGCGTGCGGACGAAGGTGTCACGGTCGATTATCGGCAGGGGTGTCTGCTTGCGACGCCGAACGCGAACCCGACAAATTACGCATTGTCTGAGGCGAAAAACGCGGATGTCGTCGTTGCGGTGTTCGGAATAACGACCCGGATAGAAGGAGAGGAGGGCGACTCGATCGAATCGAGCGAGTTTGGCGACCGGTCCGACATCGCGTTGCCCGAGAATCAGCTTGAGTATCTTCGCGCGCTCAAGAAGTGTGGGACACCGATTGTCGCCGTCATCGCGGGAGGCAGCGCGTTGGGTCTCGAGGAGCTTCACGCGACCGTCGATGCCGTACTCATGATGTGGTACCCGGGCCAGGAAGGTGGGCATGCGGTTGCCGATGTACTGTTCGGTGACGTTCCGCCGTCCGGCAAGCTCCCGGTCACGTTTCCGCGGTCGATCGAGCAGCTTCCGCCGTTCGATGAGTACTCGATGGCCGGTCGTACGTACCGCTATATGGAAGAGTCGCCGATGTATCCGTTCGGTTTCGGCTTGAGCTACGCGTCGTTCTCGTTCTCGGACTTCCGTGCACCCGCGCGTATCGCGGTTGGTGAAGAGCTCCGTGTCGAGTGCGTCGTGAAAAACACCGGAACCGTACCCGCCGATGAAGTCGTCCAGATGTACCTGACCGCGCTCGATCTCGACGCGACGCCGATCGCATCGTTGAAAGGCTTTCGACGCGTGAACCTTGAGCCGAACACCTCTCATCGAGTGGCGTTCCACCTGGAGACGAGGGACCTTGAGACGATTCAGACCGATGGGAGTCGCGCGATCATGCCGGGACGGTACCGGGTTACGATCGGTGACGCGTCACCGGGGAAACGCAGCCGCGAACTCGGCGCCGCTGAACCGGTAGTAGGAGAGTTCGTAGTCGAGTAGACGCCGATCGCCCGTCATCGGGCGGAGTTCGATTGCGCTGTCGGCCCGGTTCGCGGTGAGCGCGCCTTGCGTGGCTCGCGTTTTTTGGCGCGCCGTTTTTTGTCTTTCTCCATCACCGCGAGTGTCGTGCCGGACGCGACCGCAGAGTTGAATGCCGCGCTCGCGGCGTCGATCAGGTGAGCGGGTTCGGTCATCTCTTCGCGATACTCTCCGATTCCCGCGTGCACGCTTTCGCCGTTGGCGGCGACCACAGCGCCGAGTTCGGTATCGTCTTCGATGCGCGACAAGACTCGCTGTACCGGAACGATGGCGTGTTCGAGCGTCGTGCGGGGCAGTAGGAACCACACCAACGATCGTGAGTATCGGTCGGCTGTATCGAGACGCCGAATACCCGACTGCACGTCGGCGGTGAGCCGTGTGAGAATACTCGATCCTTCACCGTCGGTGCGTTTGGTGTCGGCGATCCCGAAAAAACACAGGCTCAAAGGGTCGCCGTGCCGGACCGAGGACTCGAAGAAGGGCTTCATTTCCTCGATCAGCAGCGGCCGCTGCGCGAAGTAAACGTAGTCGACCGAACTCCCCCGTTCGAGCAGTGAGAAAAAAAGCAGGCGATACGCACGACCGTACGCCGGGGCGATCACGAGAAAAACCAAGAGTCGTGCAATCACCGATACCTCGAGGACCGGCCCGATCGCGAAAAAATTCGGATTTCCCAATCGCGCTACGACAAAATACAGTCCAAACAACAAGACCGAAGCAAACTCCGTCAGCGGGAGCGAGAGCCCACGCGCCTCGACAATCCGGAACTCGGCTGTGAGCACAAAACCCAACGTGGCCGAACCGCTGAGAATCAAAAGAACCAGTAATCCGAGCGCCGACGGCGCCCCATCCGGCAGGTATAACAATGCGATCAGCACGGCCAGCGGGACCGAAACCACGACCCCGGCGACCGCGGTCAGCGCGAGCAGACGACTCCGCGTTTCGTGCCCGATCAAGATCCGACGCTTTTGTGATGTCGGTATTACGTCCATACCACCTCCGGGAAACGCTCTACGGCGCCAATGGCCCCGACACATCACGCTACTTTGCAGGTGACGAAGTGTCAATACTGTGGCATAACCAATGTGGCATACCGGAGAAAACGAAAAAAAGGGAGCGAACGATGCGACAAGGAACGGCGTTGGTAACAGGCGCTTCAAGCGGAATCGGTGCCGAGATAGCGGAGATCCTCGCCGGTCGCGGCTATGATCTGATCGTTACGGCACGAAGGAAGGACCGGCTCGAAGAGCTCGCGCGGAACATGACCAGCACACACGGCGTGACGGTCCGAACGGTAGTCGGCGATCTGTCGAATCCATCGAGCCTCGGAAATATCGTATCGGAACTGACTGCGGAGCGCGTCGATATTCTCGTGAACAACGCCGGGTTCGGGCTGCACGGCCGTGTTGCCGAGGCCGACCCCGAACGGTTGTCGGCGATGATCGAGCTCAACGTTAACGCTTTGACGCGACTTACGCGCGCCGTTCTTCCGGGTATGTTAGAGCGACGCCAGGGTCGAATTCTGCAGATTGCCTCTGTCGCGGCTTTTCAACCCGGGCCGTTGATGGCGGCGTACTACGCGTCGAAGGCGTATGTCCTGTCGTTCTCGGAGGCACTGGCGGTTGAACTTGAAGGGTCCGGTGTCGTCGTGACGACTATCTGCCCGGGGCCGACCGTAACCGAGTTCCACGAGGTTGCCGGTAACACCGCGGCGGCGTACTTCTCGAGCAAGAAGATCCCGAACGGCCGCGACCTTGCCGAGTACTCGGTCAAGCGGCTCTTCAGACCGTCGCACGTCGCGATCCATAGCGCACGGTACAAGTTTCTCGTGTTCGTGCAAAGGTTTCTTCCACGACGGTTCGTCGCGCGGATCGTGCTCTCGCTGCAGAAATCGCGTGGTCGCTGATTACTCGGCGCGCGGCTCGTCGAGAATCGGCTCGAATCGCCTGGAAACCGCGGCTTGACACGTCGCCGTACGACTGTACAATCACAGAACACGCTGCAGCACATGATTTCCGTCTGCAGCAGAGAAACAATCAGGAGAGATTTATGGACAAGTTGAAACTGCCTGCCGGCGTGTTGACCGGTGACAAGCTAAAAGAGGTCTTTGATTACTGTAAAGAGGCGAATTGTGCGCTTCCTGCGGTCAACGTTATCGGGTCGACGACGCTCAACGCGGCGATGGTCGCCGCCAAAACCGCGAACGCGCCGATTATCATCCAGTTCTCAAACGGTGGAGCGTTGTTCAACGCCGGCAAGTCCGCCGACAACGCCGGCGAACGTGCTGCCGTTGCAGGCGCGATCGCGGGTGCGTACCACGTGCGTCTGATATCGAAGGTTTACGGTGTCCCGGTAATCCTTCACACCGACCACTGCGCCAAAAAACTCTTGCCGTGGGTGGACGGGATGATTGCCGAGAGTGAGAAGTTCTTCGCCGAAAACGGCGATACGCTGTTCAGCTCGCACATGCTCGACTTGTCGGAGGAACCGCTCGAGGAGAATATCGCGATCAGCAAAAAGTACCTCGAACGGATGGCAAAGATCAAAATGTGGCTTGAGATCGAACTCGGTGTGACCGGCGGTGAAGAGGATGGAGTCGACAACACCGGTATCGACAACTCGGCATTGTACACCCAGCCCGAGCACGTCTTGTCCGCGTACGACGCGCTTTCGCCGGTCGGTCATTTCACGGTCGCCGCGGCGTTCGGCAATACGCACGGCGTCTATAAACCCGGCAACGTCAAGCTGACTCCGGTTATCTTGAAGAACTCGCAGGAGATGGTGAAGTCCAAACGGAATACACCGAGTGCAAAGCCTCTCAACCTCGTTTTTCACGGTGGCTCCGGGTCGACAAAGGACGAGATCCGCGAGGCGGTGTCGTACGGCGTGATCAAGATGAACATCGATACCGACACGCAGTGGGCGTACACGCAACCGATCAAGAAGTACATGGACGAGAACGACGGGTATCTGCACTCCCAAATCGGAAACCCGGACGGTGACGATAAGCCGAACAAGAAGTACATCGACCCACGAGCGTGGATGTACCTCGGAGAGAAACAGTTCACCGCGCGCCTCGTCGAGGCTTTCGAAGATCTGAACTCGAAAGATAAGTTCAATTTCGGATGATCTTCTCCGTGTAATCGATTTCCTGTCTGAACCGAACCCGGCCTACTCGGCCGGGTTTTTTTGTGGATGGATTCCCGACTCGTCGCAGACGAAGACGTACGGCCGGGCCAGCCGGGCACCCGCTTCGGTCGCGTCGTCGATCGCCTCCGAGACTGCCGCTGCTATCGATTTCCCGGTCTCCGCGTCGGGCGCGATCAGGAAGAACGCACCGCCGCCTCCGGCGCCGCTGAGTTTTCCGCCGAGCGCTCCGCGCGCGCGTCCCGCGTCGAGACACCGTTCGAGCCGGTCGGTCGAGAGCCCGAGCTTCCGCAGCACTACGTGCGCCGCATCGGCCGCCGCACCGAAATCGGTCAGCGCGGCACGTTCGCCCGCGGCGAGCCGGGAGAAAGACTGCGTTCCTCGTGTCGCGTGTTCGCCGAGCATCGCGAGCGACTCGAGCGTTTCGCTGTCCCTGTTCTTGACGGCCTTTCGGATTCTGCCGACCAACTCACCGGTCGTTCCCGTTCGTGGTACCGCGGCCGCAACGAGCGTGACCCGCGGAGTCGGCAGTCTCTCGATACGCGGGAGCTGCGCCGCGAGACCGAACGTGAACGAACACGCGCCGCCGTGAACTGCGAGTCCCGTGTCGATGCCCGACGGTGTGCCGTGGAAAGTTCGCTCGAGTGTATTCGCCATGTCCCAGACGCTCGTATCGTCGGCTTCGCTCATCAATGCACGAGCGACTGCTGCGGTCAACGATGCCGACGATCCAAACCCGACGCCGCGCGGTACGTCGGATTCGATCTCGACGTGGTCGATCGAAACGCCTGTATCGGGTGAGTCTCCGCGATCAAGCGAGTCGATGTACTCAAAGATCGGCATGATCGCGTCGCGGTCGGGATCGTCGATCGTGGGGCGCCTTCCCGCTGACGGTCGCCCGAACGTGAGTCGTACGTTTGTCGCAAACGGAAGCGCTACGCCGAGAGCCGGATACCCGTACACCGCCGAGTGTTCACCGAAGAGGAGTAGCTTGCCGAACCCCGTTCCGGATCGCGTGCCTTCAGAATTGTCGATCGTGTCATTCATGAAAAAAACCAATAGCTCCTGTATCGGAACACGATACACGCTCGACGCCACATTCGACAAGGCGGCGGCTGCACTCGGTGTCCGCGGGAATCACGATCCCAAGTTCACCGCCCGCGCCGAGCGCCTTCAGCACCGACGAACGCGCCTTTTCGATGCAACGAGCGATCGATCGTGCCGGTGTGACGAGAGCCGGGCGGCCGATCGTATCGCCGAGGATTGCTCCGCGGCGTGACGCTTCGCGAAAAAGTTCGAGGATCTCGGCATTCGGCTCGAGTTCGTTTTGGGTCTTCGCGACACGAAGCACGACCGCGTTCGATCGTTCGTGAAACTCGAGCGCCTCGTTCGGATGTCGCGTGGCCCACGTGACAAACGCGCCGATCGCGCCGGGAGTGGAAACCGATTCGTCGCCGTACACCAGGTGAGTGTGCGAGATCCACGGTAGC
>PXBQ01000086.1 GCA_003566875.1 Spirochaetaceae bacterium
AAGAAAGGAAGCGTGATCATTTTCAACGACAGGATTCTCCATATGTCGACCCCGAACAACACGTCGTCGGTACGGTGGAGCCTCGACTTGCGCTACCAGCCGACCGATCAGGACCCGATGCCTCAACACGGTGCGGGATTTCTCGCACGAAGCGGGATCCGCCCGGAACGATGCGCGACGCTTGACGACTGGCTCGCGGGACGATCGGAACGCGAGGCGTAGACCGGCCACGACAACACGCACTCACTCGTTATTTCGCGCTTGCCGACCGGTCCGAATGGGTCTACAATCGGGTTATCTTTCGGAGGTATCGCAATGACGTTTGCACCGGCTATAGAATCACTGGCGACGCACGAAGTTCCGGCATGGTTTCATGACGCAAAATTCGGAATCTTCATCCATTGGGGGTTGTACTCGGTTCCCGCGTGGGCGCCGGTCGGCGCGGATATTCAAGAGTTGATCAAGAAAGGCGGGATGCAAGCGCTTATGCGCAATAACCCGTACGCCGAGTGGTACATGAACTCGATGAAGATCAGCGAACACCCGACGTATAAACACCATAGAACCTCGTACGGCTCAAAATTCTCGTACTTCGACTTCCAGCCGATTTTTGAAGAGGCCGCCGCCGAAATGGACCCTGCAGCGTGGGCGGATACGTTTTCCGCTGCCGGCGCAAAGTACGTCGTAATGGTGACAAAACACCACGACGGGTACACGCTATGGCCGACTAAGAAAAACAACCCGGTTCGGGAAAACTACTTCTCCAAAAGAGATTTTGTCGGCGAACTCACGACCGAAGTTCGTAAACGTGGACTGAAAATGGGACACTACTACTCCGGGGTGCTCGATTGGACTTTCAACACGGATCCGATAACCGATTTTTTTTCGTTTCTGTCGAATCAACGGCAGAGTAAGACGTACATCGAGTACGCAACCGCGCACTGGTACGAGATTATCGAACGGTTCGAGACCGACATTCTCTGGAACGACATTGGGTATCCGGCCGGATGCGATGTGAACAAATTGTTCGCGGACTACTACAACACGGTAGAAAACGGCGTGATCAACGACCGGTGGACTCAGACCAAGGTCCCCGGAAACGCTTTCGGCCGATTACTGATGAAAGCCGCGGTCGCGAGGATGACCCGCAAGATGAAAAAAGAAGGCCTCGAACTCGAACCCAAGTGCCATTACGATTTCCGGACGCCCGAGTACAAAACGTATCCGGATGTGCGTCTGGAGAAGTGGGAGACGTGTCGCGGGATCGGCAACTCGTTCGGCTTTAATCAGCTCGAAGGCGATGACCGGATGATGACAGGCGCCGAGATCATCGTATCGCTCGTCGACACGGTCAGTAAGAACGGAAATCTGCTTCTGAACGTCGGCCCGACCGCCGACGGGACGATTCCGGAAATGCAGAAGAAACCATTATTGGAACTCGGCGCATGGTTAAAAAGAAACGGTGAAGCGATCTACGGTACACGCCCGTGGACGCGCCCCGCCGCAAAAACCCTTGAAGGAAACGACATCAGATTCACCCGGACCGATCGAGCGGTATACGCGACGTTCGTTGACCGGGCGCCGGGATCGACGATCTCTATCCCGGACTTCCCGTTTACCGCCGGCGACACGGTCGAGCTGCTCGGGGAACCCGGAGCGGCCGCGGCCGAACCGATCGACCGCGGTGTCCGAGTCACGCTCAAGACCGACGTCTCGAAAACCGTCGCACCGGTGCTCCGGTTCGCTCGCCCGTCGTGAGATCGGGTTGCCGGTCGCTCACCACGCGAACGCTTCGGGCGCTGGGCCCGGTTTCAGCGCACGACCGCGGTTGATATCGAAGACCTTCCCGAGTCTGTCGAGTATCTCCGGCGGCAACTCGAGCGACGCGGCGCGGTCGAGACCGTCAAGGTGTTTCACCGACCGGATTCCGACGATCGCCGAGTAGACCGCGGGATTCGCGAGCACCCACGCGATCGCGACGATAAACTCCGGCTCGCCGATTTCGGCGCAGATTTCTGAGAACTCCGAAAGTTGCGTGTTTTGTGATATCGGGAGCCCGTACTCGGACTCGACCTCGGCCGTCCGTGATCCGGACTGCGCGGCTTTTTTGCCGGTCAGTAACCCGCCCGCGAGCGGCATGTACGGCATCACACCGATTCCGAACTGCTCGGCGGCGGGAATCACTTCGAGCTCAGGGTAACGGCTCAAGAGGTTGTACTGGGTCTGCTCGGATACAATCCCGAGATCACCGCGCCGTTCGGCGATCATCTGGTACTTCACCAGCCCCCAACCGGGGAAGTTGCTCGTGCCGAAGTACAAAACGTCTCCGTTTCGGTGCAGGTTCTCGAACGTGCCCCAGAACTCTTCTCCGGAGATGCGACGGTCTATATGGTGCACCTGGTAGAGATCGATATGGTCGGTCCGAAGCCGCCGCAATGAGTCGGCGACTTGTTTCTTTATCTTGTAGGTGGAAATACCCTTCTTTTCATTGGGTCCCGGAGAACTTACCATCTGCCCGTACACCTTTGTCGCGAGCACCACCCGGTCGCGGCGTCCGCCGCCCTGGTCGAACCACTCCCCGATAATCGTCTCGGTCGCGCCGGGTCCGGCGGCACGGCCGTACACGTTGGCAGTATCAAAGAAGTTGATACCCATTTCGAGCGCGGCGTCCATGATCCGGAACGACTCTGCCTTGTCGGCCGAAACGCCGAAATGCATCGTTCCCAGACAAATTCGGCTCACTTCCAGGTTCGAGCGACCCACAAAATCGTACGTCATCGTTTCCTCCGTTTAACTGCTTTATTCTTCACCACCGCGCGCGAGAATCTCGCGCACGATCTCGGCGTTGTCTTCGACGATTCGGTCGTTATCGCCGCGGTGCATTCCGACGTTCACGAGATCGCCTGGCTTGATCGAGTCGAACGCGTGTTCGAACGCCATCCGCGCGTCGATTCGCCCCGCGCCCATGATCTTGTACGCGATGCACGGTTTTTTTATCGCTTTGATCGCGGCGACTGCCTTCGGTACGTCGGCGAGGTGAAATTTCTCGCCCTTGCCGTCGTGCAGACTGCCGCAGTTGAAGAAGCAGACAGCGTGAAAATCGACCAGCGCGAGAGAATCGACCCAGAGATGAGCCTCCGGCGCGTGCGCCGCGACACCGACCGGGATGCCGTGCGAGCGCGCGTGCTCGCACCACTCGGCGAGTTGCTGCCCGTTGCGCTCGGCGTACAACGCGTCGGTCAACGCGCCGTGGAAGTACAGCGCCGAACACCCTATCTCGACCGCTTCATCGATCGCGGTGCGCATGTCGGGCACGAGCCGGCAGTTAACCTGCGTAATCCACGTCATCGACGTGCCCGCGGAAAGGTGCTGTTTCACCGCGTCGACAACGCCGGGCGATTCGTTGTTCGTGATGAATACATTAACACCGGCGGCCTCGGCGCGGTCCCACGTTTCGCGGATCTTTGTGACGGTGTAGTACTCGCGCATCTCGGCGTCGCGAGCCGGACTCTGGTGGCTGAAACCGCCGAAAGGGTTTGCGCCGATCACGAGTCGGGTGAGTCTTCTGCCGAAAAAATCGACGGTCGGTAGCAGATCCGGTTTCGGTTGTACTGTCGTGTGTGGTTTTTCGATCATGCTTCACAGTACGCCGAGAGGCGCCCTCCCCGTCAAGCCTCCGACGGATCGACGCTCTCTTGGACTTCAGCGCCGATCCCGGGATGCCGCACGTGCTCGGCGGACGGCGGCCCATCGGAGCGAATACGGCGTCCGACTTCGCGGAGAGTTCGCGCGTCACCTTCGTGGATCGAGCCGTCACCGAGTGGTCCAGTATTCAACAAAAGGTTGCAGTTGATCGAGTCGGCGTACGCAAGAAATCCCCACACTTCATCGGCGTTAAGGTGCCGCGCGTCGGAGTGATACCCCCACGCCTTCCGCTGAAGCGTCGAGCAGATTTCGTTTCGTTTGCCGCGGTTCAACGACCACGCGCGATCGGCGCGATCGGCAGCGGCGACTTTTCCGTCGCGACGGTACCGCTCGCCTTGCGACGTTCCGGAGTGCTCCGGCGACGCGAAATCCTCGTCTCCGGTCGCGCCGTTTTTGTACGAGATCAGCACCTCCGGACGACGTTCACGGATTAACCGATACGTCTTTTCAACCGGCACGAACTCAGGGTTCAGATAATACGCTGAGATTATGTCGAGCCAGACGCCGGCGATCGGAAATGGGAAGGCAAGAATCTCTTCGAGCAGTGAGAAAATGTAGGCGAGGAACCGATCGTACTCCGCGACCGATGTGAGCTTGTACCTCGGCTCCTCGTTTTCGTACGCCGGACGCGCGGACGGAAAAACCTCTCTCGGAAGCGCGTACGGGTGGCGCCAGTTGATCATGTAGGTGAAGTACGGAAAGAAGCCGAGACCTTTTTGGTCGCACTGTTCGGCGAGTTCGGCAACAAGATCACGCCCTACCGCGTTGACGCTATTCCATGGCTCGGAGCGGCTCCCCCACAGCGCGAATCCCTCGTGGTGAATGCTCGTGATGTTCACGTACCGCATCTCAGCCTCGCACGCCAGATCGGTTATGTAGTCCGCGTCGAACCCCGAGGGGTTGAACGACGAGTACAGCTTGTCGTACTCGTCAAGAGGAATCCTTTCGTGAAACTGCACCCACTCGCCGCGGCCGAGTTGGGAGTACAACCCAAAATGCAAGAAGAGTCCAAATCGTGCATGCTCGAACCAAGCCATGTTGGCTTCGTGCGGATCGCGGTCCCAAGCAGCGCTATAATCCGAAAGGTACTGTGGGCAGTTATTCATGACCGGACTCCCGTTTCGATAGGCTCGTGTTCGGGATTATCGCACGTTATCGCCGTTTTCCAGAAGTAACAATGGCGTGTCGGTTATCCGAAAACACGGGTTTCGTGTCCGGAATGACGGCGAACTCCCTAACCGAAATACGAGCTACTCCACTCGACCGCTTGATCTTCACGCCGTGAATGGGAATACTGAACTCCGGAAAAGCGAAATGCCGAAAGTAGCGCTCGTAATGGACTTCAAAGACATATACGACCACGGCATCGTCCGAGGAGTGATTCGGTACGCCAAGTCCGCGTCGCGCTGGGAGCTTTTTGGGCACGACTGGATGTTCGGCTCGCTCGACGACCCGGCGAGCTGGCACGGCGACGGCGTGATCGCGCGCGTTGCGGATCGAAAGACCGCGGAGCGCGTCGCGGGGATCGGCGTTCCCGTCGTCGATGTCGCGGGCGCGTACGACGAGTACGGATTCATCCACGTCACGAACGACGACGTCCGGACAGGAACGATCGCCGGCGAGCACTTCCAGACGCTTGGACTCAACCATTTCGCGTATTGCGGAACGGGAACGCTCTGGTCGAACAATCGGCGCGACGGCTTCACCTCAACGACGGGATCACCGGTTGTGGAGTTTACACAGCCGCTCGAGTGGTGGGAAACGCGTCCGAGTGACGACTATCTTACACCGTTTCTCGTAGCGCTTCCTCAGCGAACGGGACTTTTTGCAGCGAACGACACGGTTGCGCTCGGCGTCCTCCGCTGCGCGCGTGCCGCCGGTATCGTCGTGCCGCACGACCTATGTGTAATCGGTGTGGATAACGAAGACATCACGTGCGAATTTGCTATGCCGTCGCTGAGCTCGATCAACCTACGACTCGAGGAGATCGGATTTGCCGCGGCCGAGCGACTCGACGGTCTCTTCACCAATCCACACGCGCGCGCCTCGACGACGATCCCGCCGGGCCGGCTGATCGAACGCGACTCGACCCGGGTGTTCCCGACGAACGATTCCGCGGTACGTCGTACGCTCGAGCTGATCTACGCAAATTCGGGTTCGATCCCATCGGTGACCGCCCTCGCGATGAGAACCGCCGTCGGCCGCAGAAGCCTCGAGATTCGCTTCAAGAAAGAGACCGGGAAAACGATTCACCAAGCGGTGATCCACGCACGGATGCTCCGAGCGGCCGAGTTGTTACGGGAAACGACCGACAAGATCTCGGCGATTGCTGCCGCCGTCGGCTTCCGGTCGACGCAGCGCTTCTTTGAGCTCTTCCGGGAGCGCGCGGCGATGACGCCCCACGAATTCCGCTGCACATCGTCCGAAATCGCCGACAAAACGATCGATCGGCTTCGAAAGAATTCCTAAACGCGACGCAGAATCTTCGTTCCGATTACGCCGGATCGAGTGCGCACGAGCGGTCAAATTCGCGCGCGATGTAGTCGGCGACCGCGTCCTGCTCGTTCGAGCCGATCACGTGATCGGCGGCGCGTATCACGTCCGGATGAGCGTTCCTAACCGCGACTCCCGTGTCGGCGAGCGCGATCATCGCGATATCGTTCACATCGTCGCCGAACGCCACGACCCGAACATCACGGAGTCCGGCGTGTTCGGCGAGACGTGCGACTGCACGGTCTTTGCGCGCGTCGCCCGAGTGGACCGTGAGCCACCACCACTCGGGCGAGTAGCGGTGCGCCGAGAGGTTCGTCTCGATCAAACCGGACCCGACGGTGCGAACCGCGTCCCGGATAGCATGTGCGAGCGGCTCTCGTTCGATCACCGTGAAGCACACAACGTCCTCGGCGAGACACTCGAGAGTGTCGGCAACATTGCGGAGCCGCGGATCGGCGGCTTCTGTCCGGTCCGACAGGTACCAAACCATCCCGTCGTTTGTGATTTCACCGTACGAGAGAAAATCGGTTCCGGCGGCGACGGTCGAGACAAACGGGGAGCCGCCTGTTTCGGTAATCGCGCGTATGCACGACGTAGCGATATCGTGCGGAATCGAGAACGTCGAGTAGTGTTCGCCGGTCGAAAAATCGGTAAGAAAAGCGCCGTTGAACTCGATGACCGGCAACGTGAGTCGGAGGCCGCGTAGAAGCGGCCGGATCGACGTGATGCTGCGCGCCGAGGCGACCGTGAACAAGAGACCTCGATCGATCAGGCCGTTTAACGTCTCTCGCGTGAAATCGGAGAGAGTCCGGTCGTCCCGAAGCAACGTCCCGTCGATGTCTGAAACGAACAGAGTCGGTCGGTTCGGTTGAGTCAACTCCGGCCCGACTCTGATGAGCCGCTTGATGGCGAATTACTCGAAGCCGAGTCGCCGGAGTCGGCATCGCGAGAGTCCAAATCGTTCGGGATCGGCGGCCTGTCCGCCGCGTTGCGGCGCGTTTTTTCGTCGGTATCGAGTTCGCCCTCGAGCGCGGACGCGTGGCTCCGAAGGTTACGCAGCGCGTCCCCGAGCGCCTTGCCGATCTGCGGAAGCCTCTTGGGTCCAAAAACCAACAATATCGCCGCGAGAATCAGGAGAAGTTCGAGAGGTCCCAATCGTCCAAACATAACACACCACCTTCGCCGGACGCGGTCATACCCGGGCCGGTTACCGACAGCGTACTATACCCGGCGGAGAGCGTCAAATCGATTGCTCGAGCACCTTGATCGAACCGAGGACATCGACGATACTGAAAAACCGTTATCGAACGATTCGGCATACGCGGAGAAGCCCAGTGAGTTATGAGATCGGCATCGAGACTATTCATCTGAGAAAGACTCCCCGTCTCGCGCACACCGAGTACTGCTCAAACGCGGCTCTGATGCGCGCTCTCGACGTGCGCGGCTCGCGACTGGGACCGGCGGAACAGCGGTTTCTCGACGACACCGGCGTCGACTCCCGGCCGCTATTCGAGGACGTCTGGGAGATCGACCTGATCTGGAGCACCGACGACGGTCCGGTTCCGTGGGCCGAAAGAGGACGCGTGACCGACATGGGCCACGCGGACTTCCTCGAAGGTGGCGTCGATCGGCGCGATCCGCGCCCGAGCCCGTTTACCGATTCCGACGAGGTTCTCGCGTTCGACGCGGTCGCCGAGTACGGCCTACCGGACCGCGACGAACTGCGCGCGTACTACGCGACGTCGTGGGGAAAGAAGCAATCCGACTTCCCGCA
>PXBQ01000102.1 GCA_003566875.1 Spirochaetaceae bacterium
ACGGCATTCGATATACCATGTTCGGCAGCGGCGGCGGCGAAAAAGCCGCATCCGAACTCGGCGTGCCGTTTCTTGGGCGGATTCCGCTCGATCCGGCGATCGTCGCATCCGGGGACAGCGGACGCCCGTACGTCGCGGCGTCGCCCGATTCGGAGACGGCGCGGATCATAAACCGGGTGATCGACGCGATACTTCTATCGATAAAGGGGATATATAGCTAAAGTGCTGGTTCGATATAGTACGTCGAAGGACGGAAAGCCTGTCAAACAGGCGGAAGTGTACACATTTGATGAACACGGGATCTCGCCCGGCGATATCGATCCCGACGCGGTCAAGATCGCCCGCCGGCTTCAAGCGTCGGGGCACGTCGCGTACGTCGTCGGCGGCGCGGTTCGCGACCTCATGGTCGGCAAGAAGCCGAAAGACTTCGATATCGCGACCGACGCCTCGCCAAGCCGTTTACGGAAGTTGTTCCGCAACTCGAGGGTGATCGGTCGACGGTTCCGGCTGGTTCATGTCTTTTTCGAGAACAACAAAGTGATCGAGGTTTCGACGTTCCGGTCGGAGAACTCCGAAGGCTTCAAGAACGAGTACGGCGCGATCGAACAGGACGTTCGGCGACGCGACTTCAGCATGAACGCGTTGTACTACTGCCCGGCCGACCGGACGATAATCGATTACGTCGGCGGAGTGCGCGATATTCGGAAGAAGCGCATCGTGCCGCTCATTCCACTCGATCGGATATTTGTCGAGGATCCTGTGCGGATAATTCGCGCGGTGAAGTACGCAAACGTGACGGGTTTCAAGATTGGATACCCGCTTCACCGTCAGATACGGAAAAACATATCGCTCCTCGCGGACTGCCCAGCGTCGCGGATGACCGAAGAAGTGTACAAAATTCTACTCTCGGGCCGCGCGGCGAGTGTGTTCCAGGTATGTAGAAAGTACGACATCTTCCAGTACATGATCCCGGCTCTTGACCGGGTCATGAAAAACGAAGGTCCCGAGTTCTGCGAGAAATTCTTTGCGATGATGAAGCAGCTCGATGAAGCGGTCGCCGAAGGCGAGGACCGACGCCAGCGCGCCGTCGCGTACCTCGTCGCCGATTACCTGTATCTTGTCTCGCCGCACGGTTCGGAGGAGAAAATTTCGTTTCCCGACGCGTACAACGAGCTCAAAGAGCTTCTGAAACCGTTGATCCCGGCGAACAAGGACGTCGAGAGGGCACTGGTTTTCTTGATTCGTCGGAGGAAGAACTACCGGCGCGGCGAACCGCTCCGGTAGTTTAGGCTGCGTTTACTTTTTTCGTCACTCGATCCGGCGAAGGATGTCTCGCGCGGTCTCGGCAAACGGCGCGTCGGCCGATGCTGTGCGTTCAAGGTACGTTGCGGCTTCCGCGAATCTGTTGTCCGCGTACGCGTTCACGCCGAGCGCGAAGAGCGTCAACTCGTCCGCGGCGCCTTTCTCGAGCGCCGTCTGGTAGTAGAACTCCGCGAGGCCGAACGATCCACGTGCGTAGTTGATCAGTCCGAGGTAGTAGTACGGGATGTGGTTGTCTTCGTCGAGGTTAAGAGCCCGCACGAACGCGTCCTCGGCCTCGTCGAATCTTTCGCCGTCGTACAGCCGCATGCCGTCTTCCACGAGTCCGCGGAATGAGCGGCGTTCGGTGACGTACTCGACAAACTCGTCGATTACCGCGTCGTGATCGACCCATCGGAACACGTTCCTGTTGATACTGTCGACGTTTGCGCTCATCGAGGCGTCCGCACGAAGCGAACTGATCGCGTCCCAGAGAAGCCGGTTGTTCCGGCGGTTCTCTGAGTTCACCATGAACGATACCATGCCCCACGCCGTCGGGTAAAAGACCTCTACGTTGTTTCGGGCCGACTCGACGTCGATTCCGACGACTTCGTCGAACGCGAGCGGCGTAAGCCCCGCCGAACCGTCGACGATCGCTTTCAAGGTATCGAGCCACGCGAGGTTCTCACGATACACCGCAGCGTCGAGCTCCGGATCGTACATCGATTTCTCGAAAAACACCGCGAATCCTTCGCGGATCCAGAGTGGCGGATTTGGGATGAACGCGCGGAGGAACTGAATGAAACCCTGGTGCGCGAGCGAGACGTCGAACTGTTCGTCGTCCGTTGAGTAACCGACCAACTCGCTTCGCGCGATATCGGTGTAGTGTAGATACACAAAATCGTCGCGCGTACCGTCTATGATGCGTCTCAGGTATTGATCGTAAGCCGATTTATCCCGGAAAATCCGGACGCGAAGCTTCGCGGGTAACTCTTCCGGGGCAAAAAGGAAGTACGAGTTAAACAGTTCCATCAGGGCTTCGAGTTTTACCGCGGTCTCCTCGGCGTGACTGCGGCCCAACTCGGACCGAACACGATAGTGCGCGCTCTCGAACTCCCCGAATGATTCACTCTGTGCAACTGCCGGGAGAACTGCAAATACACATACACATAGGCCGACAAGCGTCCGCTTCATAAAAACCTCCGGTGTGAGTCGTGCCACCCTCCCGCACATATTCTATTAGCTTTCTGAGATGTTATCAATAACGAGGTTTAACTCGTCGACGATAATACCCGTATATCGTTCGATACTGTTGATAATGTAAGATTGGAGAGCGTGAACCTTTCCCGAGAGCTGCGCGCCGAACGGCACGTCGATATGCACGGCGAGGTCGTACCCCGACTTGTCGTTCTTAACGACGACGCGCTTGACCTGGATTCCGGGCGAAAACTCCGCGATGCAGTGAAAAATCATCTGAGTCAGCGCCGCTTCGGATATCTGAACCGCGCCTTTGCGGCTGAACGCGGGACGCACGACGGTCTTCTCGTAGATGTCGTGTTTCTTGATGATGCCGACACCCTTTTTCAGGAAGATTTTGATCGAGTCAGCCATGATTCGTGGGTAGTTGCGTTTCACCTCGATCGACGGAACCGGGATGATGTGACGGCCCTGGACGTTGCGATAGTGAATCGCCGTCTCGATCTCTTCGGACGTCGCGATCTCCTCGATATTGATGGTCTTGTGCGGCGCGGGCAGATGCAACGCCGTAGCGATTTTCTCTACCATCTTCTCGGACGTTCCAATAATCAATACGCGCCGAAACCTCTCGCGCTCGAGCGCGTTCCGGACCTCGTGCCGGTGTTTCTTGTCCGTGAACAGGGCGGTTTTTACGGCGGCAAGATACGCCTTTTCTCGCTTGGCCGAACGACCCGCGACGATTCGTTGGTCACGAATCAAGAGCCCGTCGTCGATCAGGCACTCGATCGCGTACTTCTCCATGACCAGATGCGCGCGGAAGCTCTTGCCCGTGCCGCTTTTCCCGATCAACGCGTACACGCGAACGCCACGAAAGCGCCAGATGATCGCCGCGAGGATATGTTTCATTCCTGTATAACCCCAGTGTATCGTCGTTTGACCGTTTCGATCGTGGTCCGCCCAAAACTGCGCACGAGTCGTGCGATCGCCGCATCGCACAGCGGCGCGACGACCTGCGTGAAGCCTATCACGTCCTCCGATCCGGCGGCAACGTATCGTTCGCGCACAAGCCTCACCGCGTGAAGCAGGTATCCGGACGTACTAGACCGCCCGCCGTACTTGACGTCTCCCGCGAGTGGGGCACCGTGATGCGCCGCGTGCGCGCGGATCTGATGCGTCCGTCCGGTCGCGATCACGATCCCCGCGAGCGTCAGCCCCGCGCAGCGGGCGATCGGGAACACCTCGGTCAAAGCGTCGTACCCTTCGACCGCCGCGTACGATACGCGGTTCGTCCGGTCGCGGTCGATGCGCTCGGTCCAGACGGTTGCCGTCTCGATCGCGCCCTCGAGGACCGCAATGTACTCCTTCCTGATCAGGTTGAGTCCGAGTTCTTCGGTGAACCGTTGCGCACCGAGTAGAGATTTCGAGAACACGACGATGCCCGACGTGTTCCGGTCGAGTCGATGAAGAGGGCCCGGTCGAAACGACAGCGAGTCGCGCATCTTGTCCCGAAGGTAAAGCTCGACCGAATCCGCGAGACTGTCGTCGCCGTGCGTCAGAACCCCGGCGGGTTTGTTCACGACGACGAGATGCGCGTTTTCGAACACGACGTCCGGCGGGGCAATCGCCGTTCGGCCCGTCTTAGGTCGACGCACGCTGTCGCGGGGCTCGGGTTTCGGGCGATCGAGATCCCGCGCGAACCGGCGGTCGATCGCGATTACGTCGCCGGTCGCGATCCGCGCGTCGCCGCGTTTCCGGCGCCCGTTTACGCGTACTTTTCCGGTGCGGATCGCCGCGTACACCGCCGTGAGCGGAACCGTCGCGAGCATCCGGCGCACGACCCGGTCGAGGCGCCGGCCGTCGTCGTCGTTTCCCGCGGTGTACTCGATCGGCGCGTCGTGATCACGACTCACGGTCGCCCGCCCATCGATCGATACCGATATCGCCTTCCATCGGTCCAAACGCGGCGGCGTTTTGTGCACCCGCCCACGCGGCGAGTTCGGCCGCCGTCTCGGGTGAGTAGCCGTGGACGAGTCCTGCGAGGAAACCCGCGTCGAACGCGTCGCCCGCGCCGGTCGGATCGACCTCGGTCACCCGATGCGCCGGGATTTTCACGCTTTGGCGTTCGTTGAATACGGTAGCGCCGCTTTTTCCGTGTTTCACGACGACGTACTCAAGCCCGTACTCCGCGATGAGTCGCGTCGCTCCGAGGCCGACGTCGTGAGTGCCCGCAAGGGCGGCGAGTTCCTCCTCGCCGGGCAACACGACCGAGCACGACGAGAGGAACTCTTCGCCGACGACGTCGCCGAGCGCGCGTCCGTGCAACAACTCCTGCCTGATGTTCGGGTCGAACGAGATCTGCGCGCCGGCCGCACCGAACCATGCCGCGGCGGACATGATCTCGTGCCGGAATTGCCCATTCGCCATGAGTGAACACCCCATAACGTGAAAAAAACCGGGCTGGAACGCCGGTTCGGGGGGTGAAAACCGCGCGCGCACCGCGGGTGTTCCTTCGATGTGATACACGAACGTTCGATCCCCCGCGTCGTCGTACGCGACAAACGCGACGGCCGTGGTTCCCGCGAATCGCTCGATGTACCGTGTCTCGACCCGGTCGCGTTTGAGACGGTCGACTACAAGATCTCCGAACACGTCGTCGGCGACGCCTCCGATTATGCCCGTGGAAACGCCGAGCCGAGCCGCCACGTCGATAAAGATCGCCGGCGCACCGCTTGGGAACGGTCCCACGAACGTGCCGGGCACAGAGAGTCCGATGCCTGGTTCGGGTCTCATTATCTCCACGAGTATCTCGCCCATCGTCCAGATGCTGTTCATCGTATGTTTAGCGTATCAGATTCTGCCGCTTTGGTTCCAGCGTAGGTTTTTTTCCGATGACACCGCGGTTCCGTTTCAGTACTATTTCCTTGCGTCACAGTTGGTGATGAAAGCTTGCGAGACGTGGAGGCTCTGATGAACGGAATTAGACTGTTGACACGAGCGGACGATGCAGGTATGAACACGACCGCGAATCAGGCGATTCGTGCCGCAGCACGCCAAGGCATCGTCCGGAACGTGAGTATTCTCGCGTGTGGACCCGCTGTCAAGGATGCCGTCGAAGTGCTCGGCGACCTCGCCGGAACCGTTGATTTCGGTTTTCACGTCTGCCTGACCGCCGAGTGGGAAAACCTTCGGTGGGGGCCCGTCTCCGAGAAAGCCGCGGTCGCGTCGATTCTTCGCGCCGACAACACGTTGCCGTTTACATGCGAAGAGCTTGCCGGTCTCTCGCCCGATCCCGATCACATGATGGCCGAGATCGGCGCGCAGTACGAGTATCTCTGCTCGCTCGGGATAACGCCGAGTTACCTCGACGAACACATGGGCGTCGGTGCCGCCGTCGGGCTCACCGATCGACTCGAGCAGTTTGCGCGCGAACGGGGTCTCGTGTACAACCGCCGTCTGATCGTTTCGGGTGCCGTGAAACCGGTTCCCGGATGGAATGGCCCGGCCGAGCACCCCGGGACCGAGCTCGCCGATGCGCTCGCGGAAGCAGGGCCCGGTACGTATCTCGTCGTCGGACACCCTGCGTTCAAGACGCCCGAGATGGGAAGGGCCCATCTCCCGGGCCATCCGACCGGAGAGGCGATGATCCAACGAAACCGCGAACGACGCATGTTTGCCGATATCGAGATCGTCGACTACTGCGACAACGTCGAGGTCGAACTGCTCAGGTACGCATCGTTCGCGTAGCGAAAAACCACGAGACCGAGACGTCGGCACGACGCCCGCGTCTCGGTCCGGTCGCGGCGTACATCCGAAAAAAAAGCTTCCCTTGTGGCCGTGTCTCTGTTATAGTAAAAACTTCCTAAAATAACGGTCTGGGGTTCAAAATGACCCGATCAAAAACGATTCTTCTCGTCGAAGACGAGAGTATCGTCGCGTTGAGCGAAGAAATGATGCTTCAAAACGCGGGATACGCGGTTATCGTCGTTAGTGACGGTGAGACGGCCGTCGAGTCCGCGCTCGCGCACGAGAGTATCGACCTGATCCTGATGGATATCGATCTGGGCCCAGGGACCGATGGGACCGACGCAGCGCGGAGAATTCTCGCGCAGCGCGATGTTCCTGTCGTTTTCCTCTCGTCGCACACCGAGAGTACCGTCGTCGAGCGGACCGATGAGATCGGGTCGTACGGTTACGTCGTCAAAGACTCGGGTGAAACCGTTTTGCTCGCCTCGATCAAGATGGCACTCAGGCTCTTCGAGGCAAATCGCACGATCGATCGGCAAAACGTGGAACTGCGCGAGTCGTACGACCAGATCGCGTACCGGAATCGGCTTTTCGAAACGATCATCAAACACGACCCGTCCGCGATCGCGATTCTCGACACCAACTTGATCTTCCGGTACGTGAGCGACCGTTTCCGCCTCGATTACCGAGTCGGTGACGAACAAATCGTCGGACGTCACCACTACGACGTCTTTCCCGAGATTCCGGAAAGGTGGCGCGACGTCCACCGAAAAGCCCTCGCCGGCGAAATCCTCCGGTGCGACGACGACATCTTCGTCCGCCCCGACGGAACCGTCGATCACACGAGCTGGGAGTGTCGGCCGTGGCACGAGGCCGACGGAACGATCGCGGGGATCATCCTGTACACCGAAGTCATCACCGCGCGCAAGCTGGTCGAACGCGAGTTGCACCGGAGCCGTGAGTACCTCGCGACGACGTTCGACTCGATCGGTGACGCGGTGATCACGACCGACCGAGAGGGACGCGTCGTCCGGATCAATCGAGTCGGTGCCGTGTTGACCGGATGGCCTCAGGACGACGCGGTCGGCCGCGAACTTCACGATGTCTTCCGGATCGTGAACGCGCACACACGTGAAACGGTTGAAAACCCCGTCGCTCGCGTGCTCGCAAGCGGAAAAGTCGTCGGGCTTGCGAACCATACGGTCTTGATCTCGCGCGACGGCACCGAGTACCAGATCGCCGACAGCGCTGCTCCGATCCGTGACGAGTCGGGAGAGCTGTACGGCGTCGTACTGGTCTTCCGCGACGTAAGCGCCGAGTATGAAACGCAGCGTGACCTCGCCGAGAGTGAGCGCTTCCTCTCGGCGGTGCTCGAGAGCGTTCAGGACGGCGTGAGCGTCCTGAATCCCGACCTCACGGTCCGGTACACGAACAACGTGATGAAAATGTGGTACGCGGACCGGCTGCCGCTCATAGGGAAAAAATGTTACCACGTGTACCACAATAGCGATCGCATCTGCGAGAACTGCCCGACGGTCCGGTGCATGAAGACCGGTAAGACCGAGTCTGTCGTCGTTCCGGGCGTCCCCGGCACCGACGTCGAGTGGCTCGAGCTGTTCTCTTACCCGATGGTCGAGAAAGACTCGGGTACCGTAACCGGCATCGTCGAGTTTGTCCGCGACATTACGCACCGGCGCCGCGCGGAACGACAGATGCAGGCGAACGAACAGG